>SKXZ01000187.1 GCA_007128145.1 Candidatus Nitricultor lacus
TAAAGACCAAAGGGGTGACCATCGGTCTCTTGCTTTTGGCTTTTTTTCAACCATTTTTAACTGTGGTTTTGAGTTGGGCGGGCATATTGGATGCCTGGCTGGATCTCAGGAAGCTGGAAACCCCTCCTTCCTCCAGCGGAGGAGGGAAGAAGTAAAGGCATTGAGAAAGGAGTATATTCCATGAAAATCATCCTGGTCAAAGAAGTAGAGAGTTTGGGAAGCGAAGGAGATATTGTTGAAGTGAAGCCGGGTTTTGCCCGAAATTACCTGCTTCCGAAAAAATTTGCCATTGAAGCGACCAAGGGAAATCTGGGTCAGATTGACCAGCTGAAGAAAAAGCGTATGCTCAGGGAACAAAAGGAACTGGAGAGACTCCAACAGGTGATTGACAAAGTTGAAGGCCTTACCCTGGAGTTTGAAAGAAAAGCAGGAGAAAAGGGCAAACTGTACGGTTCGGTGACAAACAAGGAAATTGCCGAGGCGATATCCGAGCGTTTGGGTATGCGTTTTGATCGCAAGTACCTGGAACTCGAAGACCATATCAAAGAAGTCGGTAAAAAAGAAGTGCCGATCTCTCTTGGAAAGGGTCAAACCGCTATAGTAACGGTGATCGTGAAAGCAGAGGGCGCAGAAGAAGCAACAGAGGAACAGGAAAAAGAGAAGAAAAAGGGAGCAAGAGAAGAAAAGCCGACAGCGGAGGCCCCGGTAGATGAAGCAGCACCAGAGAGTGAAACTGTCACAGGAGATGAGATTCCTGTTTCAGAAGATGAAAATGAAGACGAGGTGAAAGAACTCTGAGTATTGATCGAGTCCCCCCCCAGAGCATGGAAGCCGAGCAAGCCACCCTTGGCTCCATGATGCTGGATAGAGATGCCCTTCTCAAGGCACTCGAATTATTACAGGGTGAAGATTTTTATTACGAAAATCATCGGTTGATATTCGAGGCAATATCGGAGCTTTTCGACACTGACCGGGCGTGTGACCTGGTAACGTTGGCGGAAAAAATGAGCCAGCAAAATACGCTTGACAAGTTGGGTGGGGCGGAGTATCTCGCGATGCTTGTTAACTCCGTTCCCACTGCGGCGAACGTAGAGTATTACGCGCGCATCGTCGAGGAAAAGTCCGTGTGCCGCTCTCTCATTCAGGCTTGCAGCACCATCATCAGGGAAGGGTACGATTCAGACATAGAGGCAGTTGAGCTTTTAGACAAGGCACAGCACCTTATCCTCCAGCTATCCCAGAAGAAAGTCCGCTATGACTTCGTTGCAATAAAGGAGATCATCAACGATGCCTTCGAGAAAATCGAGGAACTCTACCACCTTGATGACCACGTTATCGGTGTACCTACTGGTTTTTCCGATCTCGATGTGATGACCACCGGCTTTCATCCCTCGGACTTGGTGGTAGTTGCAGCCCGTCCGGGCATGGGAAAAACGAGTTTTTGTCTCAATATCGCACAATACGCTGGTTTGAAGAAACAAATACCGGTGGCCATTTTCAGTTTGGAGATGTCCAGAGAACAGATCGCCCAACGCCTGTTGTGTGGAGAAGCCCGTATAGATGCGGGCAGGGTGAGAAGGGGTATTCTTTCTGAAAATGACTGGTCGAAACTTGCTGAAGCTGCGGGAAGGCTGGCGGATTCAAGAATTTTTGTGGATGATTCACCTTCGATTTCAGTCCTTGAATTAAGGGCAAAAGCTCGGCGGTTGAAATATGAGCGGAACCTGGGACTGGTTGTAGTGGACTACCTTCAACTCATGCGTAGCCACACGCGGTCGGAAAATCGCCAGCAGGAAATTTCTGAGATATCACGTTCTCTTAAAGCCATGGCACGTGAGCTTCAGGTTCCTGTTATGGCGGTTTCCCAGCTCAGCCGGGCAGTGGAACAACGCAGCCCAAAAAGACCGCAGCTTTCTGACCTGCGAGAAAGCGGAGCCATCGAACAAGACGCGGATGCAGTAATGTTTATCTACCGTGACGATTATTACAATAAAGACAGCAAGAAAAAGGGAATTGCTGAAATTATTGTTGCGAAGCAACGGAACGGACCCGTTGGAGTAGTGGAACTTGCGTTTATCGAGCATTACACTCGTTTTGAAAACCTCGCCCGCCGCAGTGAAGGGCTGAAAAGCAGTGGGTAGGGAGTAGTGTAAAGGCTGGGGAAGGTGAGGCGGGGAAGGTGAGGCGGGGAAAGGGGGAATGCCCTTCGGGCGGAGGCCCAAAAGGGCGGTCGAGGGTCGAGGGTTGAGCGTTTAGGGTTTTCAAGTACCCTTGAACAATGGAACGTTTTCCACCTTGAATTTTCCTCCTGGAATAAGGAGCCATCAAAGCCACTGGACCCCCGCTTACTGCATGCGGGGGTGACGGGATTAAGGGCGGGGTTGTCATTCCGTCGTGTAGTAAGACGGAATCCAGTGACTTTGTTTTTGAGCTTCATTCTTCTTTCTTCTACTCCTTCTTGATATGTGACACACCATTGGATGCACGCAGAAATTTAAGAAACTATATCCGGATAAAGGTCATTCCAATAGGGGTTCTTTTTTTCAATGAGGCTGACTTTCCACTTTCTTTTCCATTCCTTCATTTGTTTTTCTCTTTGAATTGCGACTTCAGCACTTTTATGAACCTCAAAATACACGTGAAGCTCAAGATTATAAGAGTTGGTGAAACCTTCGACCATTTTATTTTTATGCTGGTACACCCGTGCTACAAGTTCTGAAGTAACACCGATATACAACGTCCCGTTTCTTTTATTGGTCATGATATAGACAAAATATTGTTTCTTCATATTAATGAATAGTACCGAGAAAAGGAAAAAAACAAAAGTCTCTGGATCCCACTTCATGCTGGGATGACGGACTTACTACTCACTGATTTGTCCTGTCATTCCTGCATGTGGTAAGCAGGAATCCAGCGACTTTGGTTTCTGGTTTCTTACGACTCACTGCCTTTAACATCCTGACTTCTGAATACTGACTTCTGAATACTGCCCTTCGACTCTGGATCCCACTTCATGCCGAGATGACGGGATTAAGGGCGGGGGAAGGTGAAGCGGGGAAATGGGGAATGCCCTGCGGACAGGGAGAAGTTACACCACTTCTCACCTGGCTTCTTACTTCTCACTTCTTGCTTCTCACTGTATTCATCAGGCCACAATCAATTGACACACAAGTAACCCCAATGGTATCATTGGCAAAAATTTGGGAGGTATACCATGAAAAAGCACGGCATAATTGCAATGCTCGTGATTGTATTTACCCTGTTTGTTGTGACAGCGTCAATGGCTTCGACCCTTGAAGAAATATTGGAGCGGGGAAGTATCATAATTGGTACCGATGCCACCTATCCCCCCATGGAATTTTATGATGATGATGGGAACCTGGTAGGTTTTGATATTGACTTCGCCAGGGCTATAGCGGCGGAGCTTGGCGTGGAAGCTGTTTTCATTGACACCGCATGGGACGGTATATTCCCGGCATTGGATACGAAGAAATTTGATGTGATTATATCGGCAACTTCAATTACCGAGGAACGATTACTGTCCAAGGAAATGAGTGATCCTTATCTTTTCACCTCCCAGGCTATTGCCGTGCGGAAGGACAATGATGAAATTCAGGGATACGATGACCTGGTGGGGAAAACCATAGCAGTACAGATCGGCACGACCGGAGACTTCGCGGCCAGTGAAATCGAAGGGACGGAAATGAAGCGTTTCGACACCATTGACCGGGCCTACATGGAGGTTATGAACCAGCGGGCGGATGCTGTAGTCAATGACTATTCCGAAGTTTTATTCCGCATGGAAATGCTTCCTGAAATGCATATCGTAGCAACTTTCGGTGAAGAGCGTTATGGAGTAACCATGCGCCAGGGAGATCTTGATCTCTTGGAAGCTATCAACGATGCTTTAGCCGCCATCAGGGAATCAAGTGTTTATGATGAAATGTACGAAAAGTGGTTTGGGATTAATTAATCAATCTGAAGCAAGCTGCTCGCTTTTTTTATAAGAGAGCTCCATAAGTAGCTATTTGGGAAAACCCCCGGTAAAAGCGGGGGTTTTCCCATGTCTTTCAAAGTTACAGGGAGGATATGCATTTGACCTTTGACTTCAGTGCCTTGTTCCGGGCCATTCCATCGCTTTTTTGGGGAGCGACTGTTACAGTACGAGTAACAGGATTATCCATAGCTTTGGGAATGGTGATAGGTATTATTGCCGGGCTTGCGCGGGTGTGGCCAAACATGGCTTTGCGCGGCATATCAAGCGCTTATATCGAGTTGATTCGAGGAACACCGCTTTTGGTACAAATATTCATCGTATATTTCGGTCTCCCCGCACTCGGGCTCAATCTCGATCCTTTTATCGCGGGTGTGATCGCCATGGGGATCAATTCGGGTGCCTACATAGGGGAAATCGTGCGGGGAGGCATTGAATCCGTGGCCAAGGGCCAGATGGAGGCGGCGCGTTCACTGGGACTCACCTATGTTCAGGCTATGCGCCATATAATTCTTCCCCAGGCAACAAACAGGATTCTTCCTGCCATGGGAAACGAGTTTATCGCTCTTCTCAAGGATTCTTCCCTTGTATCAACCATCGCCATTGCCGAACTCACCCGTACCGGCCAGATAATCATCACCCGTACCTTCAAATCATTTGAGATCTGGATAGGCGTAGCCATGTTTTACTTTATCATGACCTATGCCATATCCCGCATAGTCAAGTTTTCGGAAAAGAGGTTGCGCTACAGTGAGTGAGTGGGCAGTGGAGGTGAAAAACCTCAGAAAATCTTTTGATAGCAACCTGGTACTCGATGATGTAAGCCTCCGTGTGCATTTTGGTGAGGTAGTGGCGATAATTGGTGCATCAGGATCGGGAAAGAGCACTTTCCTGCGCTGTTTGAATGGAATCGAAGATATTCAGGGAGGAGAAATATTGATCGATGGGGTTAATATCCATGCTCCCTCGGTGAACCTCAATAAAGTCCGCCAATCAATTGGAATGATTTTCCAGAGTTTCAATCTTTTCCCGCACATGAATGTCATAAATAACCTGGTGCTTGCGCCGGTGAAAGTTAAGAAAATGTCACAGAAAGAAGCAGAAGAGATCTCTCTAAAATTCCTGAATAAAGTAGGCCTGGGAGAGAAAGCGCAAGCATCACCCTCACAACTTTCCGGAGGCCAGAAACAGCGGGTGGCTATCGCAAGGGCCCTTGCCATGAGTCCCAAAGTAATGATGTTTGATGAGCCGACCTCGGCACTCGACCCGGAAACGGTAAAAGACGTGCTGGATGTTATGAAAGAGCTTGCGATTGAAGGCATGACCATGGTTGTGGTTACCCATGAGATGGGTTTTGCCCGTGAAGTGGCTGACCGTGTCGTATTTATTGACAATGGGAAAATTGTGGAGATCGGGACACCGCAGGAAATATTTTATTCTCCACGCAACGAACGCACCCGCATGTTCCTGAGCAAGGTGATCAACATATAAAGGCGGGGGAATCGGGGAATCGGGGAAGTGCAGTGAGTGTGGAATCGTGGGAAGGAGTGAATAGAACTGAGGAAGTGCGTTGTGAAGGATTGGTTTTCCTCCGTCTTACTTCTCACTTCTTACGTCTCACTGCCCGCAGGGCGCGAATATTGAGTAGGAAGGAGCTATCCATGAACGCGATACATATCGGTGTCCTCGGGTTTGGAACGGTCGGGGCCGGAACAATAAAAGTTTTATGGAACCGCAAGGAAGATATCGAAAGGGAATTGAATATGGCCATCAACGTCACCAGGGTGGTGGATGCCGACTGGGAAAGGGAAAGACCTCTCGCCCTTCCTCCCGAGGTGAAAGGCTCCAATCCTGAGAGTATCATTGAAGATCCTTCGATACAGATCATGGTAGAAGCAATAGGTGGGGTGGATCCGGCCTTTGAGATCGTAAAACGTGCACTGCGTGCAGGGAAAACCGTAGTAACGCCGAACAAAGAACTGGTAGCCAAGCGAGGGCGGGAACTCCTGTCAATTGCCGCAGAAAATGGAAGCGAACTGTTTTTTGAGGGAGCGGTGGGAGGCGGTATTCCAGTTATACAGGTTCTCAAGGGGCAGATGTCCGGAGACGATATCTGTGAAGTAGCAGGCATAGTGAATGGTACCACCAACTTTATCTTGAGTGAGATGTCACAGCGGGGGTCAACTTATGAATCCGCCTTGAGGGAGGCCCAAAGACGAGGGTATGCAGAACCGACACCGACGAATGATGTCGAAGGGTATGACGCCACCTATAAGCTTGCCATATTGGCGTCCCTTTGTTTCCACAGCCGGGTGGACGTAGAAAAAATTTACCGGGAAGGTATCACTGGCATTCTTCCTGAAGATATCGAATATGCCCGTGAGCTGGGATACATCCTGAAACTTTTGGCTATCGCGAGAAAAGAAGGAGAGGAACTCGAGTTGCGGGTACATCCGGTTTTCGTGTCCACCGACCACCCGTTGGCGGGAGTGAGTGGTGTGGAAAATGCCATCTTTATTCGTTCCACTGCACGCAGCATAACACTGAGAGGGCCGGGTGCCGGAGGGGAAGCGACCGGCGCCGCCATGGTCGGCGACATTATTGAAGCCATCCTCAACATGAAGTACAACTGCCGGGGGCGCGCAGATTGTGCCTGCCAGGGTGAGCTCACCATACGGCCCATGGAACACCTTACAACCCAGTATTGTGTGCGGACCCATGCCCTGGACTGTCCGGGTGTTCTGGCACGTGTGGCCGCAGAATTTGGAAAAGAAGGCGTGAGCTTGTCAGCTGTCAAACAACCGGTCAGTACCCCGGGAGAACCCACCAATATTTATTTCCTGACACATGAAGTTGAAGAAGCAAGGTTACAGCGCTCCCTTGGGCATATCCGCGCACTTGACGTGGTTCGGGATGTTTTCACCATCCGCGTGGGTTAAGGGCGGTGCCCTGCGGGCGAAGGCCCGCAAGGGCTGTCGAGGGTTGAGAGTTGAGTGTTTAGTGGAACACTACAACCCGTCACTGCGAGGAGGCGTTTTATGCCGACGCGGCAGTCTATGCAGTGCCGTAAGGGCCGTGAGAGGTTTGCCTTATACTTCTTACGTCTCACTGCCTTTAACATTCTGAGTTCTGACTCCTAATACTGAATACTGCCCCTGGCTCTGGATCCCGCTTCATGACGGGATGACGAGCTTATAACGTCCCGTCATTCCGTCGTGTAGTAAGACGGAATCCAGCGGCTTTCCGCTTTCCGCCTTTACATTCCTACTTCAGAAATCATACTTCATACTTTACATGGCCCCTCACTCCTCACCCCTCACACCTCGCGCAGTTCAACCTCCCCATTTACGCATATACCCATATACCCATTTACGGCCCGTATTCTGGGCCCTTGCATCTACGGCCCATATTCATGTTTCCCATGAATTCACTCCCGTCACTGCGAGGAGCAAAGCGACGAAGCAGTCTATGTATTTTACCGTTCACACATCATCGATCACTGTATCTGAAATCATACATCATAAATCAGCAATGGTGTCCTTCCTGCATGGAGTAGGGTGGAAATGTGTGCGGGGTGAATAGAGAAAAGCCAAAGGCAGCATAAACTGTAAGATAGTTAAATGGATCTTATAGTTTAAGGAAAGAACCTGTATATCTCTTTCCTGTTCAAACAACGGACATAGGTGACCGTAGTACCTTCATGGGTTATCCCGATGCGATATTCACCCAGCCTGATACTAAAGTATCGGTGGCCGCCCTTCAATTTTTTTAGATGGGGAATGTCTCCAAGATTATTGGCTTTTTCCATCAGATGAATGCTTGCTTTAATGCGAGCCAGAATGTGTTTATTTTTGATATTACGGAGGTCTTTGAGGAAACTTGATCTGAATTGTACAATCATTCTTTGCCTTCAAGGATTTTAAACACTTCTTCCTTTTTGGTCATTGCCGTTTTTTCCCCTTTTTCGATAGCATGGACCAGTGCCATATCTTCGATAGTTTCTTCGATAACTTCTTGAAACAGGTCTTTTCTCTCTTCAAGAACTTCTATGAGGGCTGTTTTAATGATATTTTTCAATTGCTCTTGATCAATGGAAGATTTCATTTCTTCCTCCTTTTTTGTTTGTGAAAATTAGCATACCATTTTTTAGTTTTATTGATAAGCTTTTGTGTTTTTTAAATCCGCAATTAGCAATGCCCTCGTTCGTCTTGTAGTAAAGGGCAATGCCCGAATCGACTCACGTTTCACGACTCAGGGAATTCATACCCCTTCTACGAGCGCTGTGAATAGGACTTAGAGGAAAAACGGCCCGTTATCGTGTAAAATAGAGAGCAGGTTACACAATCAACAGCCACATACGGAGGTGTCTCGGATGGAAAAAGACACCATGGAAACAATGCTTGAGTGCCTTGCCTGCCGCAAGGAGACCCGTCACCGTATTCACTACGGCGGGGGGATGGTACGATCCATTCGTTGCGAGGAATGCGGCGTGGAAGTAGGTATTGACCCGAAAAAAGCATTAGCCTTGTACGGTGAAGAACTGGTGACCAGAGTTCTCACCAAACCGGCACGTATGACAAAAGAGTACGAGAAGAGCTTGATGCATTTTTTCGCTGAAATTCCTTTTCGCATCGCTACCAAGCCTTACCGGATGTTCAAAGAATTCAGATCCCTCAGTGACGATGACGGGATTAAGGGCGGGGGAAGGCATAGAAAGTAGGAATGCTGAAGTAGGAAGTATGAATTTCAAATCAACAATCAAAAATCTGAAATCAGCAATGCCCTCTTCCGTCATTCCCGAATGTCTCTATCGGGAA
>SKXZ01000178.1 GCA_007128145.1 Candidatus Nitricultor lacus
GGCATCCACCGTATGCCCTTTGTATCTTGACCGCAAACTTCTTGGTCGGTTATGACGCACACATCAGATGGAGTATTCCTGACCAACCTTATTCACTTTTCAAGGTGCTGGGAAAAACAGCAATATGTATTGTACTGTGTGGGATAAAATAATTCAAGAGGTACAAGAAAAAATTCAATGAATATTACGGTAGTGAGAATATTTTCTACATATGGTACACTTGTATACACTACGTGCAAGGAGGTGAACAACTTGAACGAAGAAGCAAAAGACCTCAACGAACAGTATACAGATGAGCTTGAAACAGGTGAATCCGGGAAGTTGGGGGAAATCGCCATTGCACCCGATATCATCGCAACCTTAACCGCAATCACTACCATGAAGGTTCCGGGAGTTAGCGGAATGGTTGGAGTCTCTTCTGCTTCCCTGAGTACAATAATCGGAAAAAGAGAAATGAATAAGGGTGTCAAAGTAGATATCAAGGACAAAATTGTGACTCTTGATGTATCTATTGTGGTGGATATTGACACATCATTGATTGAAGTTGCGAAAAGCGTGCAAGGTGAAGTAAAAAAAGTCATTGAATCCAAAACAGGGATGAAAGTCAGTCGGATAGATGTGAATATCCGCGAAGTATCATACACCGAGAAGGAGGATTTGCCGGACGCTTAAAACATAGTTTTACCATGGGGAGGGTATCTCAAACTCATTCCCGTAAAGAAACGTATTTTTTTAGATTGACAGCAAGAACAGATAGCATCAATCACATTCTAGACACGTTCCCTTGCTCTTGTGGTCGGGGATATACGTGTTTAGAATGTGATTTTCTCGCGAATCTCCTCAAGCCGCTTTGAGCCAATTCCGTGCACATCTAAAAGATCTTCGGGAGAAGAAAAAGTACCCTTTTCTCGACGATGTTGGATGATCCTTCCTGCCAGTACCTCACCTATTCCCGGCAAACTTTCAAGTTGCTCCTCCGTAGCTGTGTTGATGTTGATGAGCGAATCGGAGCCGGAAGAAGGGAGAACCTCATTTTGAGGTAAAAAAGAAGAAAGATTAGAGAAAAAAACTTCTTGCTTTTCTTCAGCAGAAGGAATAACTATTCTTTGTCCGTCATAAAGTGGAGCGGCTAAATTCAGATCTTGAAGTTCTGCTTCCCCGGTAGCTCCCCCTGCTATGTCAACCAGTTCATACAATCGTGTCCCTTGTGCAACTCGATAAACGCCTGGATTCCTTACTGCTCCCTGCACTTGAACAACGAGTTCATCACTGACTGAAGAAATATTCTGCTCAGATTGAGAAGCTTGAAAGTCAATTCTCAACAGCACCAGCAGAAGAAAAATGGAAAAACTTGAAGCTAAAATGAATAATACTGCTTTTTCCTGTTTGGTGAAATCCATTTCAACTATTTCACTACGATATTCAGTAGTTTGTCAGGAACAAATATTTTTTTTGCGATTTGTTTCCCATCAAGCCAGTTACATACCTTTTCATCACGTAATGAAGCTTCCAGTACATGATCTTCTGAGGCCCCCCGTGTAACAGAAATTCGGCTTCTAACTTTTCCGTTAATTTGAATCACTAACTCAACCTGATCTTCAATCATTTTCTCCCGGTCAAACGAGGGCCAGGGATGTTGCGCTAAAAGCTCTTCGCCTCCCAAACGCTCCCAAAGCTCCTCACTGATGTGCGGAGCTATAGGATTGAAAAGTGATACCAAAGAACGGGCATACCGTATGAGAAAAGATCGTTCCTCAGCGCTCGAACCCTTCTCATTCAATACCCGGAAGTAATCGTTCAACTGATTCAATGATTCCATTATTGCGCTAATAGCGGTGTTAAAATGAAATCGTTCCCGAATATCCCTGTCAACCTTGGCTATCGTTCGATGCATATCCCGCTCCAACTCCATAAGCCGTTTTTCGTCAGTGAAAACATCGTGCACCTCAAGATCGACTATTTGCATTATCGCTCTCCAAAAACGATTAAGGAAACGATAGGCACCCTCAACTCCCCTCTCTGACCATTCCATGTCGAGTTCTGGGGGACCGGCAAACAAGATAAATACCCTTACCGTGTCGACCCCGAAGGATTCCACTATTTCCCGGGGACTTACCGTATTCCCCCTGGATTTTGACATTTTTGCTCCGTCCTTGTTGACCATACCCTGGGCGAAAAGATTGGTAAAAGGTTCACGAAAGCCAACAAAATCAAGATCATACAACACCTTGGTAAAAAACCTCGCGTACATCAAATGCAAAATAGCATGCTCAACTCCACCTATATATTGATCAACAGGCATCCAGTAATCAACGTCTGCCCTATGGAATGGCTTATCCTCTGTCCACGGAGAACAATAACGCAGAAAATACCACGATGAACATACAAAAGTATCCATGGTATCAGTTTCCCTGATTGCTCTACCCCCACAGACAGGACACGAGATGTGGGTGAAGGATTCTGACCGGGCCAATGGTGAAGGACCACCTGGTGAAAAATCAACTTCCTGGGGCAGTAAAACAGGTAAATCATTCTCAGGAACTGGGATTTCTCCACAGGAATCACAATAAATAATAGGAATGGGGGCCCCCCAGTATCTTTGCCGAGAAATAAGCCAATCTCTCAAACGATAGGATACAGAGCTTTTTCCTAATCCTCTCTGTTCTAAAAATGATATGATGCTTTTTTTGCCTTTTGAAGAAGGCAATCCATTATATTGCCCGGAGTTAATCATGATACCCTCGCCGGCAAAACACTCTTCTGTTTTTTCTTCGTCATGGGACTTGATAACTTCTCGAATGGGAAGATTAAAACGCTTAGCAAATCGACAGTCCCGTTCGTCATGAGCGGGCACAGCCATTACAGCTCCGGTTCCATATTCATATATAATGTAGTCGGCTATCCATATCGGAATGGATTCACCTGTCAGTGGATTGACCGCCTCTTTTCCAATGTACATCCCCTCGACCTCTCCACCTTCGGTAATCCTTTCTATCTCGGATTTACGCGATATCCTCTTCCGAAAAGAACGAACTTTTTTCTCATAAGAGGTACCTGCAATAATCTCGTCAACCAAAGGATGCTCGGGTGCTAACAGGAAAAAAGTGGCACCGAATATTGTGTCCGGCCTGGTGGTGAAAACAGTTATCGATCGATTCAAAACAGGAACGAAAAATTGGATCTGTGCGCCTTCACTTTTTCCTATCCAGTTCCGCTGCATGGTAAGTACCCGTTCCGGCCATTTCCCGAGCATATTCATATCTTCAAGCAGGGATTCAGCATACTGTGTGATACGAAAATACCACTGATTCAAAGTTTTTTTTGTGACCTCGGATCCACAGCGCTCACACATGCCATCGACAACTTGCTCGTTAGCGAGCACGGTGGCGCAGGACGGACACCAATTAACATTTCCTTCTCTCTTGTACGCTAAGTCATTGTGATACAATTGCAGAAACAGCCACTGGGTAAAACGATAATACTCAGGTTCACAAGTGATAACTTCTCTTCTCCAGTCATAACTTATGCCAAGATGTTTCAACACTTCACGCATCCGGGATATCTTTTCATGTGTCCATACTGAAGGATGAATCCCATGCTGGATAGCAGCATTTTCAGCGGGCAAACCAAAAGAATCAAAACCCATGGGATGAAGCACCTGGAATCCCTGGCGCATGAAGAAACGGGCCACAACGTCACCAATAACATAATTCTTAACATGGCCCATATGAGGGTCACCCGAAGGATAGGGAAACATTTCCAGAACATAATATTTTCTCCGTTCAGGATCAGTTTCTACCTCGAAAACCTTTTCCCTCTCCCATCTATCACGCCACTTTGCCTCAATTTGACTATGTTCGTAATTATCAGTCACCATTTAACCCCCTGATACCATTCTCATGCTTGTGCAAAATTGATGTATATTCCATCAATTGGTATCAGACACTGAAACACTTCCGTTATTGATCTAAAACACCTCATAACATCAAACAGTGTTCTTCCCCTTTGCATTTTCAGAATATTTCCTTTTACTCTAGGCTTAGATATCAAAAAGCCCGCCCTTTCGGGCGGGCATCTTACCTGGTGGAGCTGACGGGATTTGAACCCGTGACCTCCTCCACGCCAAGGAGGCGCGCTCCCAACTGCGCCACAGCCCCATATGTCAAGACGGACTTTATTATATGTGAAAGCATGCAAGGCGTCAATCCAAGCCAGGGTAAAAAGTTAAGAAACAGCCTGGAATCACCCCCTACGCAGAAGCCAGTTTTGACATGACCGCCTCCTCAAAAATCTCTTGCAAGTTCTTTTCATTCACTGCAGTTACAATTTCTTCATTAATACGAATATTCGGCCCTTCGGAGCACCGTTCCAAGCAAAATGTCGCTCCAATGCTTACCTGATCTTCCACTCCCTTTTCCCGGGCAAGCCTTACAAGCTCCTGGAGGATATTATAGGAACCCTTCAGGTAGCAACTGGTGCCCACACACACTGCTATGTCCACTTTCTGGCTTTCCTTGGCCTCCTGTATCCGGATGACCTCGTCGGTTATACGTCTCCTCGAACGGTATTCAGTATGCAGAAATCGTTCGGCTATGTCACTGTTAGGTTCTTTCAGCCACTTTTCATAAAGAAGCTTCAAGGCGGGGTTATCCTGTGCCTTACGAAGGCTGCTCAACCGGTCAGCGCTGTATAATCCCTGGGCCCTCTTTTTCATAACCTCTTCCCTGTCGGGATAGGCAAGGGGCATTCCTCCTCCCCCGATACAGCCCTGGGGACAATTCATGACCTCGATAAAGTCATATGTGCGCTTCCCTTCCCTGATATCCTTGACCAATTGCTGAGCATTAGCCAAGCCGAAAACAACCGCAACTCTGATTTTTCGACCCGCTATTTCTACTTCTGCTTCTCTCAGAAATCCCTCCCCTCGAACGGCGGAAAATTCTACCTCGGAAAGTTCCTCCCCAGTAAGTTTCTCATAAGCATAACGAAGGACCGCCTCTGTCACGCCTCCGGTCACCCCGTATAAAACTCCGGCACCGGTACCCAAACCAAGTGGCATATCGAAAGGTACTGGATCCAGTTCTCGAAAGTCCACGTTAGCTTGCTTTATCATTTTGATAATTTCCTGTGCGGTCAACACAATGTCTACATCCGCTTTATCCCCTTGAGAAAATTCCGGCCGACGTGCTTCGAATTTTTTCGAGGTACAGGGCATTATGGAAACTGAAACAATTTTCTCGAGTGGTATATCCTCAAGTTTCGTCACGAAATTCTTGATCACCGACCCGAACATCTGTTGAGGTGATCGAGCAGAAGAAAGATTTTTCAAATAAAAAGGATAATTACGCTCTGCATAAATCACCCATGAAGGACAACAAGACGTAAAATGCGGTAACGGGCCTGCTTTACCAGTCAGGCGACGGAAGAATTCTTCCGATTCTTCAAGAGTCGTGAGATCCGCGCTTACTGATGTGTCGTAAACGCGATCAAATCCTATTTTCTTCAACGCCGCTACGATCTTGCCAGTTGTTATCTCTCCCGGTGGGAGGTTGAAAGCTTCACCAACCGCAACTCTCACAGCAGGAGCTATTTGAGCCACTACAAACATCTCCGGGTCCAACACTTTTTCCCAGGCGTCTTCTACCTCGGAGCGTACAATAATGGCCGCAGTTGGACACCGCAGCGAGCATTGTCCACAGTATACGCATTCCACTTCACTCAAGTCTTTGCCGAAAGCGGGTTCTGCCAGGGCACGGGAACCGCGGTGGGAAAAATCATAAACACCGATCCCTTCAATTTCCTGGCAGGTCCGGACACAGTCCCCGCAAAGAATACACTTGTTGGGATCTCTTACCAAGGAATAATTTGATCGATCCTGCGGAACCATGGTCTCCCGCTCTCCGAATCGGACCTCATCCACACCCATCCGGCTTGACATCTCCTGTAAACGGCAGTTCAAATTCCGCTCACAGGTAGTGCAATCACGATTATGATTGGCAAGATAAAATTCCAGGTTCATTTTTCTCGCACGTAAAATTCGAGGGCTGTTTGTCTTTATTACCATGCCTGCTTCCGGTGGTGTAGAGCATGCAGGCATAAGCCCTCGCCCTTCCACTTCAACCAGACACATCCTGCAAGCTCCATAAACACTCAGTTCAGAGTGATAACAGAAGGTGGGTATATCAACCTTAACCCGTTTGGCCACTTCCAGTATGTTTTTTTCACCCTTCAAACCAACTTCTTGGCCATCAATGGTCAACGCTTTTTTTTCATGCACTTTGTTGTTCATCGCTACGCTTCCTCCAATCAACCATAACCGCGTCAAACGGGCATACTTCAAAGCACGAACCACATTTTATACATTTTTCCTGATCTATGACATACGGCACTTTTGGACGACCCGCTATACAGTCAACTGGACACACCCGGGCACATTTACCGCACGCTTTGCATTTTTCCGGATCTATACGATACTCTTTCATCGACACACACACATGTGCCGGACACACTTTGTCCACCACATGGGCGATATATTCATCCTTAAAATATTGCAAAGTAGTAAGTACGGGATTTGGAGCCGTCTTACCCAAACCACACAAAGACGCATCTTTAACTACTTGAGCCGCTTCTTCAAGAAGAGACATATCCCCGGGGTTTGATCGCCCATCAACAATTTTCTGCAGCAAATTCAGCATATGTTTTGTACCTTCCCGGCAAGGAACACATTTCCCACAAGACTCATCCTGGGTAAAGGACATGAAGAACCGGGCTATCTCGACGATGCAAGTGTCAATATCTAAAACCACTAAACCTCCTGAACCCATGATAGCTCCTGCACTGCATAGGGAATCATAATCAACCACAAGATCCAGGTGTTGTTCGGTGAGACATCCACCAGAAGGTCCACCGATCTGTACAGCTTTAAACTGTTTTCCACCCTGAATTCCACCACCAACCTCAAATACCAGTTCCCGTAACGTTATGCCCATTGGCACCTCGGCCAGACCCGTGTTTTCAATTCTTCCTGACAAAGCGAAGGTTTTTGTTCCAGGACTGTTCCTTGTTCCAAAACCACGAAACCATTCAGCACCCTTGAGAACGATAAGGGGTACATTGGCGAGAGTTTCAACATTATTTATTATGGTTGGTTTCCCAAAAAGACCCTTGTGAGCCGGAAAAGGTGGACGTGGATTCGGCATTCCACGTTTTCCCTCAATAGAAGCGATAAGAGCGGTTTCCTCTCCACACACAAAAGCTCCTGCTCCCTCTTTCACTTTTATATCAAAAGAAAAATTGCCGCCCATTATGTTGGAACCCAGGAAACCGGCTTTCCGTGCATCCTCGATGGCTTTTTTCAGTCTTCTTACAGCAAGGGGGTATTCCGCCCGAACGTATATATAACCTTCTTGGGCTCCAATGGCATATCCTGCGAGTGCTATGCCTTCCAAAACCGAGTGAGGGTCACCCTCAGCGACACTGCGATCCATGAAGGCACCGGGGTCACCTTCATCAGCATTACAAATCACGTATTTTTTATCAGACTTGACTACTCTGGCAAACTGCCATTTACGACCAGTAGGGAAACCCCCTCCCCCGCGCCCCCGCAATCCTGCTTTGGTTATAGTTCCTATAACATCATCAGGAGTCATGCCGGTAAGTGCTTCAGCCAATGCGAGATATCCGTCACGCTCAAGATATTCATCAAGAGCCTCAGGGTCGATGCTTCCGCAATTCCTTAACACAATTTTCTCTTGTTTACGGTAAAAAGGCACATCCTTCATCAGGGGCCATCTTTTTTCTTCTTTACCGCTACCCTCTGTGTATACGAGATCTTCTACGATTTCACCCTTAGACAGTGTCCTGTCCACTATAGTAGGCACGTCTTCCGGTTGTACACGCAGGTAAAGGATGCCTTGTGGTTCAATCATCACCAGCGGTCCTGCTTCACACAATCCCATACACCCGGTCGGAGTGGGATTTGATCTCTTTTCTTCCAATTTTTCTATTCGTACTTGAGGATGGTTCTCTTTGACCATCTCCACAAAACGTTCATACACCTTCTGTGAGTTTTTCGCCAAACAACCCAATCCACAACACACAAATACCCTGGTTCCACGCGGTCTCGATTTCAGGTTTTCAATGTAACTTTCAAGCTCTGCTTTATTTTTGAAGGGCATTACTGTTTCCCTCCTTCTTCTATCGCGAACATTTCCTCGATAAGTGCCTCGATCTTTTCCTGGTCCATCTGACCGTATACTTCATCATCAACCATCAAAGCCGGAGCTAAAGCACATGCTCCAATGCAAGCAACGGTTTCAACGGTAAAAAGTAGGTCCGGTGTTGTCACATCCTCACCGCGCAATCCAAGTTGTTCTCGAACAATTTCCAAAACTTTCATGGACCCCCGTACGTGACAAGCGGTACCATCACAAACCCGGATAATATGTTTTCCTTTCGGTTCCAGTGAAAACTGTGAATAGAATGTTGCCACCCCATACACAAAAGCAGGCGATATACCTAATGCTGTAGCTATATATGTTAATATTTCTTCCGGCAGGTAACGATACTCATCCTGGACTTCCTGTAATATCGGAATGAGGTTCAAAGAATTTCTATCGTATTTCTCCAATATACTATTAACCTTCTCAAACCGCCTGCTTAATACAGTTTCTTCATTCACTGCTGCCACAGGTAATGCACCCCC
>SKXZ01000052.1 GCA_007128145.1 Candidatus Nitricultor lacus
AACTGTTCCAAAGCGGTTGGTTTCAAGAGTGAGCTCTTCATACACATTGCCGTCAAAATCCACCAGCTGTGCTTTAACTGTCTCTCCCGGATCAGGCGTCACGTACCCGTCAAACATCCGTGTACGCAAAACTCCCCGAAAAAACACCCTTTGCCCGGGCCGGTAAATCGGGCGTTCCGTATAAATAAACGCATCGAGGCTTTCATCAAAATAATATGAGTAGGCACTCAGGAAAGAATACTCATCCTCCCATTCAACCATGATGGCGGCTTCGCCTCTTTCCACTGCTTCACTTTTCCATATCCCGTTTTCGGCCGTTTCCCCCTCACGAATAAGTTCGTCCTCCATGAATACCCGTATTCGCGCACCCTCGAGAGGCACCCCTGTATGCTGTTCCTGAACGAAGAGAACAAAACTCTCATCATCCTGCTTTGAGACCATCCCCACTGAACTCACACTGAACAATACCCTGCTTTCTCTTTTTTCAGTGGAGGCGGTGAGAAGATACACGCCTCTCTCCAGCGGTGCAACCTGAAACGTGGTATAGGTGTAGGTGGTTCCGGGAGCATAATGAAGCTTTTCCCTCCAGCTTTTCACAAACTCCGTTCCCCTCTCGAAGTCAGCCGGATCGATTTCGATAAGCCGTGGAGTGAGCGGACCGGATATGCCCAGGAGATCCTGCAGGAAAGATTTTGTGCCTTCAGGCAGTACGCGCGAGGCAATTGTTCGTAAAGATTGGAAAAATGCGTTTTTCAGGTTTTGCCAAATCTCGCGTTTTTCCGGTTCGCGGCTCGGCCTCCAGGTACTGACATCGAAAAACCTCTCCTTGCGGGATTCGGTAATATACTGTACAGGGTCTTCGATCCTTTGCAGGGAAAAAGTGATGGAATCCACGGCGGTTGCCGATACGCTCGCCTCCAGGGTTTCTCCCGGATAGACCTGTGCCGGTACATTGATCCAAAACCACTCGTATTCTCCCGCACCGGCGCTCGTGCTCAAAAGGCACACCAAAACACACGCGTACACCACATACAGCAACAATGGCGGTTTTTTCATTTGGATTCCCCTCTCTTTCCATGTCTTTCGATGATATTCATTCCCCTGCACCTCTCCACATACATATTATGTCAATATTTTCCAGCGGAAAAAACCCAAAAAAGCCCTGTTACCCGCTACCGGCCGCCAGCGTGGATCCGGGTGACGGGCAAGATCCCGAAGGGATGTCCTGGAAAGCCCTCCTTCACCTTCTTCTGTCGGCCCTGTATGATAAACAACTTTTCCTGCTCCTGTATAAATCATAACATGATATGGTAAATCCGCCGTGTGTGGATGATAAAAAAAGAGTAAATCTCCGGGCTTTGCTTCACGCTCGCCCTGTTCCAGGGGGACCACGTTATACGAAAGAAGGTAGAAAGCCGATGCAAAAACTGAAAAATCCTCCTCTACCCTTTTATAGTTGAAACTCCCCGGGCGGATTCGGAATAGCCTGTCTCCCAGCAAAGGTACCCTGGGGTATCGGTAAGCTGCTACCTGCACTGTCTGGGTGATGGGAGCGTCAATCTGTTGAAACCATTCAGCATCGGGTTTTTTCAGGGCTTCCCTGTAAGCGAACCTCACCAGCCCCGAACAGTCATGATCTCTCCATGAGGGACTTTTCCGCTCTAACTGAGCGAGGGCCACATCGACGAAGCGCTTCCGGAAAGCTATCCTGTCATTTTCCCCCTGAAGCTTGACCACATCGGGAAACCCATCCCCGTTGCTGTCTGTGGTGTCAGGCTTCACTGCAACTGCAATGTGCCTGCGCAGCGGAAAGGCTCGCACTTCAAGCCATCCTTTTCCCTCAAGAAAACGGGAAGAGACATAAAGTGTCTCCCCATCCTTATTGAAAGCAATAAGCTCTTCGTCCGAGACATGGACAATAGGTTGCCCCAAAAGCGGTAATCCTCCCCAAAGATTTCTCAATCGAATTATCGTTTCGGTTGTGTGCATTCCTGCCATGAGTTCCAGAGATTGGGGAACCTCCATGGCCCAGGGAAACACAAATCCCGCGAAAAGAAAGAATACTATCACAATAACTGGCAGGAGAATTCGCAACCGCATCTTATTCCCCTCCCAAAAAACGAAGCGTCAACAGGCTGTAAATTCGGCTTGCCGCCACCACCTGTGTTACTGATACATATTCATCGGCACCGTGGGCTTGTTCTATACGCCCCGGACCAAATATTACCGTAGGTATCCCGGCACTGAATAAAAAAGATGCTTCACAGGATGCGGGAAAGGGAGCGAATAAAGGCATCTCTCCCGGCACATCCGAAATAGAGCGAGCCAGGATATCGATTTCTTTCATGTCACGGGGAATTTTTACGGGGGGAAGATGAGGAATCGATTGTTCCATCCCAATAGAATATCTCTCCCCTCTTTCAGTCACAGCTTTTTCTGAAATATTTCTGATTTCTTGTTCCAACTCTTCCAGTGGAACGTCAGGCAGTGTACGAACATCTATTTCAAGCTGACAAAAATCAGGGATAACATTGGCTGAAACTCCTCCCTGTATTCGCCCAACGTTGAGTGAGGGTAAACCCAGATCCCTGTCAGCCCTTTTCTTGAGTTCTTCACTTTTCTCCTCAATTCCCCTCACTATCTGGGCGGCCAGGTAAATTGCGTTGGCTCCCTGTTCCGCTATTCCGGCATGACTGGCTCGGCCTTTTGCCTTCACTCGGAAGCCGGCAACTCCTCTATGCCCCAGGCTGATATTGAGATCTGTGGGCTCTCCTACCACCGCGAAATCTATCATATCTCCCTCATTTTGGTACCGTTCAATCCAGTGTTTCATTCCGAGATTGTCTTTTTCTTCATCAACCACCAGCACCAGTTTGACCGAACCGTAGAGAGAATGAGAAAAAAGAGAAATCAAGCGGAGCGTATACATCATGGCGGCTATCGCGCCTTTCATGTCACAGGCCCCTCTACCGAACAGGTGATTATCGATGATCTGCCCACCCAGTGGAGGATAGTGCCACCCGCTTCCAAGGGGAACTGTATCCAGATGACCATTCAGGAGAAGGGAGGGACCATCACCAAGTGCTCCTTTGACTTCAGCCAGTAAATTGGCTCGGCCCTCTTCCACTTCCTGCCATTCTACACGGATTCCGTTGTCTATCAGGTAATTGGAAATGTAGCGGGCTATTTCACTTTCCCCCTTGGTATCTGAAACACTGGCGATCCTTACCAGGCTTTGAGCGAGATTTATAGGTTCATACAGATCAAACTCGCTGTCAAGCAAGGCTCTCCAATCAGCCATGGGTATAAGCCCCCCTTTTTGTTTTTTCAACCCAGGGAACGGCTTCCCCGTTTTTGCAAGCTTACCTTATCCCGGCAGAGAGGGCACTCTTCAGATGAATAAGTCTGTACTTCCATCCGCAGAAGTGATGAAAAGGGAACAGAAAGACTGATCCTACCGGCACTGCGGTCTACCAAAACGGATACTCCGGCCACAGTAGCCCGGCTTTCCTCTACTGCTTCCAGTACTTCTATCACCGAACCACCAGTCGTCACAACATCCTCCACCACGAGGACCCGCTCACCTTTATGTGGAGCAAAGTCTCGGCGGAAAGTCATCTTTCCGTTTTCCCTCTCGGTAAAGGCCATCCGAACCCCCAGCTGACGGGCTGCTTCATAAGCCAAAACTATTCCCCCCACTGCCGGCCCAACAACAATATCTATTGTTTCCTCTTTAACCTTCTCTATCATTTCCCGCACCAGTATTTCCACATAACGCGGATACTGCAACAAAGTAAATTTTTCTATGTATACGGGGCTGTGTAAACCTGAAGTCAAGAGAAAATGCCCTTCCATGAAAGCTCCCGCTTCACGGAATATTTGCATGATTTCTTCTTCATTCATTCGTTTCACCTCGCTTTGCCGATAATGTCTTCCACGCTCTCTATCCCTCTCTCAGACAGCCATGAGTGTATCCCCTCGAGTATCTCCATGGAAGCTACCGGATTGGACAAGGTAGCGGTTCCTACACCTACTGCTCTGGCTCCAACCAGGAGAAATTCCAGTGCGTCAGTTCCGCTCGCTATTCCTCCCATACCAATACAGGGAATATCGCTTGCCTGTGTCGCTTCATATACCATCCGCAATGCCAACGGCTTGATTGCCGGGCCGGAAAGACCCGCGGTTTTACGTGAGAAATACACCTGTTGAGTCGACACATCAACTGCAAGGGCGGGAAAGGTATTAGTAATGCTTACCGCGTCAACGTCCAGGTGTTCAAGCAAAACCATGACATCACCGATATTTTCCTTCATGGGCCCGAGTTTTACAATAAAGGTCTTGCTAATCACATCCCTGAGCTTCCCTATCAACGATCCGAGGGAGGCGAGATCGCAGGAAAAACTTGCTCCTCCCTTTTCAACGTTAGGACACGAAACATTAACTTCAATACCATCCACTCTCTCGACGAGGGTCAAAACACGTGCCACATCAAGGTAGGACTGCTCATCCGTTCCCCATATATTCGTAATAACCCGTGTGGAAAAGGTTTCAAGAAAGGGGATATCCTCCTGAATAAACCGTTCCACCCCCTTGTTTTCAAGCCCAATAGAGTTCAAGACCCCTGATGCACTTTCGTAAATGCGTGGAGGAGGGTTGCCTGAACAGGGAAAAAGGCTCAATCCTTTTATCGTAATAGCTCCTACCCGGTTAATATCAAGGTAAGGAGAAATTTCCTTGCCGTACCCTGCCGTTCCGGATGTCAGCACCACCGGGTTTGCAAGTTCAAGCGCTCCTAACCGTGTCTTTACATTCACCAGGCCACCTCAGAGAGAGGAAAAACCGGACCCTCAGAACATACGTGAAGATATCCATCCCTGCCCTTGTGTGCGCAACTTAAACATACTCCAAAACCACACCCCATGACCGCCTCCAGGGAAACTTCAACCCGGTGATTCTCAAGGAGTGGATGCCTTGCAAGTGCCCGCAGCATCCCCTCCGGTCCGCAGGCAAAAACACCAGTTCCTTCAGGAATAGTCTGGACAGTAGCGTAATCCTCAAGGGCATCGACGATCGTTCCCTGGAACACACCGGATATTTCTTCCTCACAACAAAATCTTTGTACCCCTTTCGCACAATTTACCATATAGCGCGAGAGAACAATTTCCGAGCGATTCTGTATGCCAAAGAGCATTGATATGGATATTCCAATTTCCTTGAGTGTACGGGCTAAAAAATGCAATGTGACTATTCCTCTTCCTCCGGCTAAAAGGAGAGCTCTTGGTACATCCAGTGAATATCCGTTCCCCAGTGGACCTAAAAGCGAAAGAGTATCCCCTTTTTCTAATTGGGCTAACAGGGATGTTCCTCTTCCTACTATCTCAAAAAGCACGGAGAAATAGTCTCCTTCAGCCCATAAAATACCAAGCGGCCTGTTGAGAAAGGGATCCAGGGTCGTTGACACGGAAATCATCACAAACTGTCCTGGAACCGCACTCTTCGCTATTTCAGGACACTTGCATACAAATTCCACAAGATTTCCGTCTCTCCTTTTTCCAGTGACAAGAGCTTTCTTCATCACCGTGTTTCCTCAAAGACCTCGCGGAGTTTTCCCTGGTAAAAACAGGCACGTTCCAGGGCTGTTTTCGCAAATTCCCTCCCCTGGGAATCTTTTCCCTCGCGGTAAGCAAAAATGATACCACGAGATATATTTACCAGGGTTCCCCCGCCACCGGGTGCAAACGCAGGTCTCAATTGTTCTATGTCTCCCCTTTGTGCTCCCACTCCTGGAACCAGGAAAAGCATGGAAGGAAATGTTTCCCGTAACGCAGCAATCTCCCTGGGGTAGGTAGCTCCTACCACCACACCGATGGCACTGAAACCTCTCCTGCCGATGGTTCCCCGACCCAAACGGTCAACCAGGGAAGCGACACGCTGGTACACTTTTTCTCCTTCCCCACAATCCTGGATAAAGGGAGCGGAAGGATTACTTGTACGACATAGGACAAAAAGTCCCTTTTCGTTGTTTCGAGCAGCCTCTATAAAAGGCAATAAGCCATCTTCACCCAGGTAGGGGTTGATCGTAAGCGCATCGCACGGCCACGGGGGATTGACCTCATCAAAGCCACGAAGTGAAGGAAGAGAAAGATATCCCGAAGCATACGCCTTGGCGGTGGATGATATATCGTTACGTTTTCCATCCAGGATAACCAGGTATCCCAGCTTACAAGCTTCCTGTAAGGTATCCCGCAAAACCCTCATTCCGGCTGGACCAAGCATTTCGTAAAAAGCCATTTGTACCTTTACTGCCCCTGCAACTTCTTTCAAATACTCCAAAATTGTCTGGTTGAATATGAAAATTGCCTGAGCGAAAGCACCTAAAGGATCGGGAGATTCATAGTTTATCTGGTTCAACAAAAAAGGGGGTAGAAGATCAATGTGCGGGTCAAGGCCTACCACCAGAGGCCCCTTCTTTTCGATTACGTCAATAACCCGGTCGGCAAAATTCATGGGAGTAATACGCTCCTCTCGTGTACAACAAGCTCTCCCCCCACAATAGTCGTGACCGGCCACCCAATAAGAGGCATACGGTTAAAGGGGCAATTGCGCCCCTTTGATTCAAAATCCTCAATCCTGACCTCCCATTCGGTATCTGGATCAACAAGGGTAACATCAGCGTCCATCCCTTCTTCGAGATCTCCTTTTCGTGAAAGTCCAAGAAGCTGAGCAGGCCTCAAACTGAGGTTCCTCCACAAATCCACCCACCCAATAATTCCTTCTTCAACGAGGGATTTCGCATAAAGTGGAACGCTGATCTCCAAGTTGGAAATGCCGTATGCGGCCTCGTTAAAATCGCCTTCTTTATTTTCTGTACTATGTGGAGCGTGATCTGATGCCAACATTTCCACTACTCCCCGCTTGATGCCTTCTTTCAAGGCTTGCACATCCTTTTCCTCTCGCAAAGGGGGTTTGACTTTCACCAAGCTCCCGTGTTCTGCCACAGCTTGATCTGTAAGCAGCAGGTGATGCGGGGTAACGTCAGCACTGACTTTTGTTCCCCTCAGGCGGAAAAATTCTATCAATTCAACCCCCAATGCCGTTGATAAATGGGTAATATGCACCCGTGCTCCGCTGTGGAGGGCGAATACGAGGTCTCTCGCTATTACTGACTCCTCCGCAGAAGTTGGTATTCCCTTGATACCCATACGGAAAGCCGTTTCGCCACGGTTGAGCTGGCCATTTCCCTCAAGATTGGGATCCTCTTCATGGAGAATGAGGGGAAGGGAAAAATAGGTGGAATATTCCATAACGCGGCTTAACAATAATGAATCCATTACGCATTTGCCATCATCGCTCAATGCAGGCACTCCGGCTTCCCTCATTAAACCATATTCTGCCATACTCGCGCCTTCCAAACCCCGTGTAATTGCACCAGCGAAATACATGTTTACCAGAGAAACTTCTCGAGCCATACTCCGAAGGTACCGTACTATCATAGGTTCATCAACAGGCGGCTGTGTATTGGGCATACACAACACTGAGGTAAAACCCCCCATGGCAGCTGCTCTGGAACCAGACCGCAGATCTTCTTTATACTCTTCTCCCGGTTCCCGGAAATGAACATGAAGGTTGATGAAACCCGGCCCTACCAGGAGACCGGATGCGTTAACCCGAAAAGCCTGGGGGTCGGTTAACCCCCTCCCCACACGTCGGACAATGCCATCTTCCAACAAAATATCCCTATCAACCAGCATCCCCTTCCCCGGCAAGACCAAAGTCCCATTTTGTATAAGAATTTTCTTCACGCTGCCCTCCCCTCCAACACCAGTGTTTCCAGCACCGCCATCCTCACCGCTAAACCACAGGTAACTTGTTCCTCAATAAGAGATGCTTCGCTTTCAACCAGAGTAGAATCTATTTCAACCCCGCGGTTAACTGGTCCGGGATGCATGATCACTCTTTTTTCCCCTTCCTTCGCGACAAGCGCATGGAGTCCGAAAAAACGTGAGTATTCCTTTACCGTGGGGAAGAATCCCGCATCCTGGCGTTCGCGCTGTATCCGAAGAAGATATACCACCTGTGCTTGAGCGATGGCTTCCTCTACGGGAAAAACAACCTCGGCTCCAAGGGATGCAGCTGTGGGAGGAGCAAGTGTGGGAGGGCCTGATACCAAAACTCTGCTTCCCATGGTCACAAGACCTGTTATGAGGGAACGAGCCACCCTGCTATGTAAAACATCACCTATCACTGCTACAGTAAGACCATTGAAATGACCGAAGGAGCGACGTATAGTAAGTAAATCAAGTAAGGCCTGGGTGGGATGTTCCCGCAGGCCATCACCGGCATTTATCACATGACAGGGAATAAAACGGCTGAGGTACTCGGGAACACCGCTTGATTGGTGCCGTATGACAAACACATCAGCTTTCATTCTTGCCAGTGTTCTAACCGTATCCCGAAAGCTTTCACCTTTTCGGAGACTGCTGGCGTTTGTTGAAAAATTCACAACTTCCATCCCAAGAAGTTTTCCCGCCATTTCAAAAGACACACGAGTTCGTGTACTGGCTTCTAAAAAAAGATTTAACTGGCAGTACCCTTCAAGGATGGGTTTTCTTTTTGGAGTGAGATCCAGAAAATCCCTGTAATCATCTGCTTTGTCTAAAAGATAACTGATTTCACACGCATTAAGATCCCTG
>SKXZ01000177.1 GCA_007128145.1 Candidatus Nitricultor lacus
AAATAATCTTCCAGTGCCTGGAAAACTTCCCGATAGAGATTTGTCCGTGTGTCAGCGATCGTGATAAGAACATAGACTTCCAGATCATGTTTCAGGTTTTCCCGCATCAAATCAACAGTTTCTTTGAACTCCTCAATGCCTCGTAACGCAAAATAGTGAGGTTGTATGGTTACAATCACTTCTTGCGCTGCCTTCAAAGAGTTGATGGTCAGAATTCCCAATGAAGGCGGACAGTCTATCAAAATATAATCAAAAGGGAGCCGGCTATTGTGTATGCCTGTGTTTAAAAAATCTTCTCTCCCCAATTTGTCGATCAGGCGATACTCTTCACCGGCCAAATCTATGTTCGAAGGAGCAATATACAGGTTAGGTGTTTTTGACTGTACAATAATGTCTTTCAAATCTATGTGGTACGGACTGCGTGGGGGTTCCAAAACATTGAGTATTGTCTTTTTGAATTCATGAGGCTCAAGCCCCAAACCCAGGGTTGAGTGAGCTTGGGGATCCATATCGATGATGAGCACCCGGCGTGAATGAAAAGCCAGGGCAGCACCTAAGTTGATACAGGTGGTTGTTTTCGCTACGCCTCCTTTTTGATTTGCTACAGCTATAACCCGCATGTTGCCTCCTTCAGGCATTTTGATCTACATATTTTCAGGCGGGATTGACAACCCATACAAAACCTCATCACCGGTACAGAACAAACAGAACACGCATATTCGTACTTTCCAAATACAACGAACTCATCCTCACCTCCCCTGTAAATGCCGTGAGGAGTAAAAAATCACTTTATACTGACTTCATAGTCTGATTGCCTCATCCAAAAAATATCTTGATCTCTTCATATCTTTCAGCTGGCACTTTCTTGAGTGTGCCTAAAGCATCTGTAAGGGGAACCTTGAAGCTCTCATCCCCTCTCAGGGATACCATATAGCCGAATTCTTCTTTTTCCACAAGTTCGATGGCCTTTAAGCCAAAACGTGTTCCCAGCACACGGTCAAAAGCAAAAGGTGTGCCACCTCTCTGCAAATGTCCCATCACCATGTAGCGGGATTCACATCCTGTTTCTTCTTCAATATGTTTGGCCAGAGCCTGCCCAATACCCATTCCTTTACTCAACACAACGTGTCCGAAGGCGTCTTTTTCTTCAAATTTCATATATTTATCTAAAGCTTCATCCTTGAAGCCTTCGGCAACGACGACAATCGCATACCGTTCTCCACCCTCGTAGCGCTTTTTTATTTTCTCGCATAATTCGTCAAGCGGGAAGGGATATTCTGGTACCAGAATAAAATGAGCACCACCTGCTATGCCCGAATTAAGAGCGATCCAGCCGGCGTTGCGGCCCATAATTTCCACAACCATTACCCGTTCATGGGAAGAAGCAGTTGTATGAAGGCGGTCAAGTGACTCCATGTCAATATTGACGGCAGTATCAAAACCAAAGGTAAAATCGGTAGCGTTTACATCGTTATCAATGGTTTTGGGAACTCCAACCACTCTCATTCCCATTTCATGCAGTTTTTGTGCTACTCCCAGTGTGTCATCTCCACCAATTGCTACCAGGCAGTAAATATCCTGCTTCTGCAAATTTTCAAATATTTTCTCCGGACCATTCTCAACTTTAAAGGGATTGGTGCGGGAGCTCTTCAGGATAGTTCCTCCTTGACGGTGAATGTCATACACATCCTTGATCCCAAGCGTGACTGTCTGTCCTTCCAAGGGGCCCTTCCAACCTCGCAGGAAACCTACCATCTCGTACCCTTTTTGGATGCCTGAGGTTACTACCGCTCGAATAACGGCATTCAGCCCCGGAGCGTCTCCCCCTCCGGTCAGCAATCCGATACGTTTTGCCATATGTCTTCCTCCTCTCTGTCTCTATCTCTCCACATATCCTTGAAAATTCTTGATTCTCGAGATAATGTTAACGGTATGCTACCTCAGCGTCAAGCACGGTTACAAACCTGAGGACGGAAAAAGACCCCCTTGGGAAATGTGCCTGTTTCATGATACCATATTTTTACTCGCCACCGGGAGATGAAATATCCTTTTAGAGGTGAATAGAGTATGCCTGCCAATCTATCTCCAGCATATTTTGAAGCTGAACAGAAATATAAAAATGCACGTACATCAGAGGAAAAACTTGCCGCCCTGGAAGAGATGTTATCCGTTATCCCAAAGCACAAGGGTACTGAGAAACTGCAGGGAGATATAAAAAGCCGTATCTCCAAGCTCAAAAAACAGACAGCTCGAGACAAGCAAAGCAGGGGTAAGACCTATGACCCCTTTCTGATCGAGAAAGCTGGAGGTGCCCAAGTTGCGGTTATTGGGCCGCCAAACAGCGGGAAATCTACTCTTTTACACGTTCTTACAAATGCCCGTCCCGAGGTGGGAGACTACCCTTTCACTACACACCAACCATCACCTGGAATGATGGATTATGAAGACATCCAGATACAGTTAATAGACTTTCCCCCCATTGCTTTTCCGGAAATTGAAGGTAATTTTTCAAATGCCTTGCGAAGAACAGACGCCGCATTACTGGTAATAGACGTGCATAGCGATAAAGTACTGGAAGAACTGGAAACAGTGCTCACGGCTTTGGAAAAAGCCAGAATAACTTTCACCTCCCCTCCCGATTCCACCTGGCATTCATTCAAATCCCTGGTAATCGCGAATAAATGTGAAAATCCTCACGGCAGGGAAAACCTGGAAGTTGTAAAAGAATTCTTTTCCTCGCGATTGACGTTCTTTCCCGTATCCCTTCTGCAAAACCCCGCATCTGTAGAAAATCTGCGCACACGAATCTTCCAACTCGTTGAGGTAATTCGAGTTTACAGTAAAAAACCCGGTGAACCACCTGACCTTGAACGGCCTTTCGTTCTCAAACGAGGGTCAACGGTATTGAACCTTGCTTCGGCAATTCACAAAGATATCGCCCACAACTTGAAAACAGCACGTATATGGGGTTCAGCTAAATTCGATGGGCAACGTGTGACAGTAGATCACCAGCTGGAAGATAAAGACATCGTGGAAATCCAGTCTTGAGGAATCATTGGGATGAACGAACCGCAAAAGGCTCGCTGCGCGCTAATTCAGTAAAGCTGTCATTCATGAACATACGGACTTCATATTCCCCCTCTGCAGCCGGTACTGGAAAAGAGACTGTACCTTCCTGTTCTCCATCGAGATACTGCCATTCCACATATTCTTCCTCCCCGGCTCCCAAGGGGAAAATACCTAGCCAGTCACGCCGAAAGCCATTCGCACCAGCAAAGTTGACTGTCAAAACGCCAGACGGCGAAAGAATATTGGGAAATACAGAAAGATGTGGCTGGGGAAGCTGAGGTTCCCCGACACGGATTGAATCAACCATGTGCGTGAAAATTGGTTCCGCACGCATCCAGTGGCTGGAAAAGGCAGCGGCGGTAAACATCAACGCTCCCTTGTTGCTGATTGGCTCGGTGGTTTTTCCGAACCATACCGTCACAGGAAACGTGTCTTCCACCTCTGTTCTGCATGTTTGAAAGGTGATTCCATGAGTATGTATTTCTTGAAAAGCAGTGCATAGGTCATCCATTATTGTTCCGTTCAACGGGCTCAAAGCAAGAGTAAACACCATATCCGGATCCTCGGGTTTTCCATGAAACCATCCTGATTGGCCTGTTTCCAGCCCATCTTCTTCCGTGAGTGTCCCCCAGTTTTCAGGTACCTCAAGACTTATTGTTTCCGCTATTTCTATGGGTATCCACCTGCTAACATCTTTTTCCCGGTGGCTGTCAACCCACACAACATTACTGCGCGCCAAAAGTTCTTTTCCCCTTTTATCGTAAAGACGGAATTCGTACGTTCCACCCTCGGGCGCGTAAAAAGTTAATTCCCCATCCTTTTCCCGCCGGAGTTCCTGTTTTTCCCGCAATGTTTCCAATGGGCCATCCAGCGGAAACAACCCAATCCACTCACCCTCTTCACCCGGCGCATTACGAAAAAATACCCTGAAGATTTCCCCCGGACTCACGGAAGATACAAAAACCTGGACAAGTATATCTTCTTCTTTATCCTCCGTCATCCCCGAGGCGGCATTTGCTTGTGAAGCAAATATCCACACTCCCAGCAAAACAATGAACACAATACCGGCCTGGAAAAATTGTTTTCTTCCCCTGTCAATGTCCTTCTTTTTCATGTACTGTCCTCTCGTGATCCAGCAACCATGCTTTTATGCCGGTATGGTTTCCACCATACCCTACCAACTCTCCCCTGCAGCCCACTACCCGGTGGCATGGAATGACCAGGGGAAGCGGATTCAACCTGCTGGCCTGACCTACAGCTCTTGCTCCCCGTGGTATCCCAATCAATTGGGCGATTTCTCCGTACCCACGAGTCAAACCATATGGTATACTCTGCATTGCCCGCCAAACCTTTTCTTGAAAAGCAGTACCATGAAATTGCAGCGGAAGGGAAAAAATCTTTCTTGTGCCTCGCAAGTATTCGGATATTTCCTGCACCGCTTTCTTACACATCAGTTCATCTTCCTGCAGCGTACCCGGCCAATTCATGAACACATCTTCCCATTCCTGGTCGATAACCACCACACGAACAAGCTTTCCTTCCTCCATGAGTACACGTACAGAACCAAATGGTGCTTCAAGAACTGCCAATCCCGTCTGCACCGGTAACACCTCCGCTTCAATGCCGTGAGAGATCAGAAATGAGAAGTGAGTAGTGGAAAGAAATCATATTAATCTATGAGGATATCTGTAAGCTTGAGAGATACTCCAACCCGAAGGTGTTCGGTCACCTGGAAATCCAAATCCAGGGTAAATGTATCCTGCCAGCCCGTCTGATAAAACGTCGGTTCTTCATCCTTGGGGAAAACCACCCGGTATTTTACCGAATAATCCCCCGAAACCGTTATACGTCCCGCCTCATCTCCCTCTTTGACTTTTTCCTCATCCATGCAAGATATCTCTTCCCATCTTTCTGGAAATACGATGGCTGAGGGGAGCTTTTCTCCCTTATCTTCCTCAACTGCCCATGCCGGTAAAGCTATCATTATCGTCAGCAAAACCAGGATGAAAATTTTCACCATTGAGACCTCCCACATCATCGATGATCACTGCATACTACGCTTCTTCTTGTTATTACGGAATTAGTTCTCGCTGAGTTCCACAATCTATCTTACGAGAAGCACACCAGAACAAGCCACTATGTATATGATAGAATAATAGTATATTTTTGAAAAGGACTGAACAAATGTGTGATACGGTGGTCGCCTTGCCGGTAGCTACGGCTGAAGGGAGTATGTTGTTCGGTAAGAACAGCGACCGGGAACCATGGGAACCACTTTTCCTCGAACGCATAAGAAACAAAGATCACCCCAGAGGGGCGAAACTCCGTTGTACCCACATTGAGATCGACCAGTCTCCTCACACCTACGATATCCTGATTTGCCGGCCCTCATGGACATGGGGAGCGGAGATGGGAGTCAACGAACACGGAGTGGTGGTAGGCAATGAAGCAGTATTCACCCGGAAAAACTTTACTATTCCCTCTCTCATCGGCATGGATCTTGTGCGTTTGGCCCTGGAAAGATCGTCAAATGCTGAAGAAGGGGTGGAAATCGTCACCCGCCTCCTGGAAAAATATGGACAGGGTGGGCGTTGCGCGTTCAAGGGAAAGCTCCAATACCACAATAGTTTCCTGATCGCCGATTACCATAAGGCATTTGTTTTGGAAACGGCAGGATTGCATTGGGTCGCCTACAAGATCCAGGAAAGTGGAGCGATATCCAATACCCTCACGGTTCGCCGCCACTTTGAACGATATTCACAAAGCCTCACCAACCGTATTTCCCGGCAAATACACCCTGACAGGTCGTTCGATTTTAAACGAACCTTCGAGAGAAAGATTCATACCCGCTTGGGGGGAGGTGAAAAACGACTCCATATCACACAATCCTTCATGCGTAAATGGAATGGCACCCTGACATATACGGATATCGCCGCCTTGTTACGATACCATCATTCTCGTGCACACACCCCCCGATTTTCCATGAAACGAAAAAAGGATATATGCATGCATCCTGGAGGAATACCTTCCTTCCAAACTACCGGAAGCCTCATCGTTGAAGTGAACAACAAATCAATCACTGCCCTTGTCAGCGCCGGACCGCTTCCATGTCTTTCTTTGTATAAACCCTTGTGGTTGACACAAGAACATCTCCCCTGGCTGGAAAGTGAAAATTCGCAAGAATTGATAAAAGATTTTTGGTTTTTGAGAGAAGAATTCGCACGCTACGTTCAACAGGGCCGGTTAAAAGATGTATCTGCATACCTTGAATGGAGAGATGCGTTCGAAAAAGACATCATAAAACGATCACGAACGTGTATCGGTGAGCCGGAAAAAATATCGCTCGTTGACGAGGCATTCAGCAAAGAAAAAGAGGTTATGTCGGCCTTAATAAAAGAGGCTCGGACCAAACCTCCACCACTCTGTTGGTCTCCCAGGGAGGCATGGTATTGGAAACAACACGAACGCTTCGTACAAATCGCCGCTTCCACTCCAATAAACACTTCAACTGAAAAACAGCCATCTCAATGAAGAAGTTCTTTTCGAAGAAAAAGCCCGCATCTTTTGGCGGTACGCAGGGAGTCTTCGTATTCTTTCGGTAAAAGACAGCGATCTACAGGGGGGAAACGATAAGCAATATGAGCCGGATGGTATTGATCCATAATGTTGACCGCACAATGAGGAGAAAGCTCGCGAGCAACGAAAGCAAAGAATTTTTCGCTACCCGCCAAGCCACCAGGTAAAACTAAATGCCGAATGATAACCCCCCGCTTCGCTACCCCCTGCCGATTTGTCTCTAAATCGCCGACCTGTTGGTGCATTTCACGCAGGGCATCCAGAGCTCGTTGCGGGTAATCTGATACATCAGAGAGTCTTTTTCCTACGTCCGCATCCGTATATTTACAATCAGGCAGGTAGATATCGACAACCCCGGAGAGTTTTGCTAAAATTCGATGATCCTCATACCCCGAGATATTGTAAACAACGGGTACATTCAATCCTTTTTCCGCGGCTATACAGAGAGCTGCGATAATCGAAGGAAGGAAATGCGTTGGGGTTACCAGGTTAATGTTATGGCACCCTCTCTTTTCAAGGGAAAGCATGATCTGTGCCAACTCATTTTCGCTTACCTGTTGCCCGTGACCACGGCTTATTTCGAAATTCTGGCAGAAAACACAACGCAGTGTACAATGTGAAAAAAATATTGTTCCCGAACCCCCCCTTCCAACCAGGGGAGGTTCCTCACCAAAGTGAGGACCGTATGATGCTATCTCGGCTTCGGCTCCTGCAACGCAATAACCGGTTTCCCCTCTCAGGCGGTTGACACCGCAGGAATGGGGACACAACCGGCACTCGCTCAAGCTCGCTTTCAGGGATTCCGCCAGACGCTCGAGCTTACCGCTTTTTAGCGTATCAATATATGCGGGATAGGACATAGTGCAATACAGAACTCTTTCCTGTACGGGATCCATCACCCGTGTAGCGATCAGAGGTCACAAGATCAACCCCTGGTAACAACTCTCTCCTCATAATTCGTCAATCTCAAGACCAAAAATAGAAGCTAAAGATCGTAAAGCGATTTTTTGATGGCCGGTTATGATGATATTGTGATGAGAATAGAGGTTCTCCATTAAACTATAGCCATTCCTAACCTTAATAATCGCACCGTTCCTGCAATCGGAACCAGGATACTGGGCGTATCCTTCAAGAACTCCTTCTATCACCTGAAGGCGTGAAAGGGTAGGATCGAGTTTTACAAGAGTTACTTCACCTTCAGGGAATCTCGCGTCGATCGCGGTAGCGTTATCATCTACTATCTCCAATACTTTCGGTGTTAATTGCCACTGGCTTGCAAAACACTTGGGTACCACGCCAAAATACCCGCAGTGGGCAACCAAGAGGTGGTTTTCCGGTTCCTCAACATCTGGAAACGTATCAATTTTTTCGTGCTTCAATGCGGCCATCCCCATCAAGAAAGGATAAATATTGCTCATCATAAGCGGTTCATTCAATGTTTTTTGAATGATATACATGGTAAGTAACGATACTGTATCCGCCTCACATGCCCAGATAATCCCTTTTTCCTCAAACAGCATACTCCAGGCCAGGCAAGGAGTAGTGTCTGAATAAAACGATTCATTCAAACAATTCATGCCTGCTCCTTTTATTGCAGGATCAGCTTCGATCTCCTTTTTCAATGTGAGATATATTTTCAAGGCGCTGGACAGTGCTTTATTCGAAACATCCTTTACGGGAAGATTCCACTTGTTCCATAATCTTTCTGTTTCACTGTCAGAAATATTTTTTGCTTCAGCAGCCATATTTTTAAAACTTTTCTTCACAATCGAAACTCCAAATTTTTTCTGTATGAGTTCCGTGCATTCGTCTTCCCACCAGAAGAAACGCTTGAAAATAGACCC
>SKXZ01000036.1 GCA_007128145.1 Candidatus Nitricultor lacus
AATAAAAAAAGCAAATCCTTCTTTCTGCGCGTCTATAATCCACTGTTTCGTCACCCGGGAAAGCTCAAGACCGTCCCAGGGAACAATAGTATTGTCAAGATCCAATATCAAGCCTATAATACCTCTTTGCTTGAGGATTTCTCTTGGGATCTCACTTATTTCATCTACCATGAGATCCGGAAAAAAGCGGTACCAGAATTTCCTCATTGGGCAGTCGCATCCCTGTTTTCCAGATGTTCCTGGTAGGTACGGGAAAAAGCATGCTCACCGTTGTTGGTCAACACGAAAAACAGGTAGTCGCTCGAAACCGGTCGAAGAGCTGCAAGAAGAGAATCTAATCCCGGGTTTCCAATAGGTGCCGGTGGAAGTCCGTCAACCAAGTACGTATTGAAGGGTGAATCAAAACGCAAATCCTCGAGAGAAAGAACATCCCTGTACTGGCCCGTTTCCTGGTGGATAGCATACACTACCGAAGCGCATGATTGCAGCCGCATTCCCTTTTCCAAGCGGTTGAGAAAGACGGAAGCCACCAGGGGGCGTTCATGGAGAATACTACTTTCCTTTTCCACCATGGAAGCCAGAATAACGGTATCCTGGAGCGAGAGCACTCCCATTTCTTCTCGAAAAGTATTCATAAACACCCTTTCAAATCGGTCGAGCTGTGTTTCAATGATAAATGACGCGTCCGTTGAAGGCAAGAAAAAATATGTATCGGGAAAAAGAAAACCTTCCAGCGTGTCAACATCATCAAGCCAATCTTTTTGAAAATGAGAGGGATTGCCCACCAGCGCAAGATAGTCTTCTGCTGGACATATACCGTTTTGTTCCAATACCGCGGCCATCTGAGAGGATGTGAAGCCCTCGGGAAAAGTCACCCGGCGTCCGCCAACTATTCTTTGTGTAAGCGATCGCACAAGGTCTCTGATGGGGGAACCGATTTCAAAAAAATATTCACCTGCTTGAAGGCTTTTTTGATTCGTAAGATAAAGGTAGGCAAGAATAAGACGTGGATGGCCCCCCAATTCGCGCTCAGCGAGCGCCCGGGCGATCATGGCGTTGGTGCTCCCCGGAGGGATGGAAAGCTCCTGTATGGCGCCATGGGAAAACGGATGATAGTAAAAGGACAAGTGGACGATAACGCCCACCAACCAAGCAAGGGCTATGCCAAGTGCTGTTTTCGGTTTCATTGTATTTTACTGTCAATAAATGATTGTAAGATGAGAGCTGCGGCCACCTGGTCAACCACCTTCTTTCTATCCTTCCTGCTCATGTCGAGTTCCAACAGTTTTTTTTCCGCTTCCCGAGTGGAAAAACGCTCGTCCCAGAGAACAACCTTTCCAGTAAAAGCTTTCTCCAGCATACTCTTAAAACGGCTTGCGTTTTCCGCTTCCTCCCGCAAGGTTCCATCTGTACGAATTGGCCACCCCACGAGTATGATATCTACTTTTTGTATGTTCGCTATCTCAAGAATTGCGTCTACGGTTCTTTTTCCTTTTCCAGCCTCAATCACCGTGTGGGGAAAAGCCATGGAGGTACCCTTGTTCAAAGCAACTCCGATCCTTTTTTGGCCCAGATCAAGGGCCATTATTCTATGATTCTGCATGAAAGTCGTGCGCCAAGTTCACTCACCAGGGTTCCCCATTCCCCGTGTGGAAGACCACCGAATTGCGAGAGATCCGGCTTCCCTCCTCCACCTCCTCCTGTCGTTTTCAAAATCTCCCGAATGAGTTTTCCCAGATGAACGGATGCATCCATTCCCACAGCAGCTAACACTCCACGTATGGTCTTTCCATCGGTAGTTCCTACCAGGAACACGGTCTTTTTGAGTTGTGGACGTACCTTATCTACCAGCTCTTTGAGAAAATCTTCTTTCTCTTCTGTTTCAAAGAGATGAGCGAGTAAGGAGTTTTCGCTAAGCCCTGCTTTTTCTATGCGTTCCCGAATCTGGTATATGGCTCGGTCAATTTCGTATTTCTTCCTGGCTTTTTTCAGCTGGCGGTTTTCTTCATGGAGCGACTTGAATAACTCCTCCATACTCTCTGGTTCAACTTGATATTCACGTCTCAAGTGTTCTGTAGCTGTATATGCGACCTTAAGGCGTTTATACGCATGTGGCCCTGCCATTGCTTCAATTCGGCGAAGACCGGCGCCAATACTTGACTCTGATACAATTGTGAAAAGACCTGCCTGTGATGTGTGGGAGAGGTGGGTTCCTCCACACAATTCTGCGGTGTATGTTCCGATACGGATGATACGCACCTTTTTTTCATATTTTTCATCAAATAAGGCTATGACTCCAAAATCCTGGGCTTTCTCTATAGTGGAAAAAGAAACCTGTACAGAGAGGTCCTGGAAAATTTTCCCATTCACTTCATCTTCAACTCGCCCTATCTCTTCTGGCGTAAGGGGAGAAAAATGGGTAAAATCGAACCGGAGGCCCCCTTCACCAACCCAGGAACCAGCCTGCCGGACTGTATCTCCCAAGGTGAGTCGCAGCGCTTTATGCAAAAGGTGGGTTACAGTATGATGTATCTCCATGAAGCGTCTGCGCTGCGGGTTAATGGAGAGCCTTACCATTTCACCCGTTGAAACCCTTCCTTCTTCAACTTTACCCTGGTGAACGATGAGATTCTTCCCGGTAGTAAATACTTTGGATATGGCTATTTTCCCCTTCGCTCCAACCAGCGTTCCGGTATCCCATTCCTGCCCACCCTGTTCGGGATAAAAAGGGGTTCGGTCAGCAACCACCAGTACTTCTTCGCCACCTGTGGATGTATCCTTCAGGTGTCCATCCTCGGCAATGGCCATGATCTTCCCCCACCCCATATAACGGTGATAACCGTTGAATGAAGACTGCAGTCCGTCAAAAAGTTCTTCGGTGTCTTTGCTCTTTGAGAGCATCCTGGCTTTTCCTTCCCGTGCTTTCCTTCCCTGTTCCTGCTGCCGGTTCATCTCTTCCTGGCATTCTTCTTCAGAATAAGAAAGCTTTTCCTCGCTCAATATCTCACGAGCTATATCCACCGGAAAACCATGCGTATCGTACAAGCGAAATATTTCCTTCCCCGGAACGGTTTGCGAACCGTTTTTTCGCGCTTTTGCGACAAGTGCTTCAAGGATTTCCAAACCTGACTGCATTGTTTCTTTGAAGCGTGTCTCCTCCTGGTTCACAATACGAGAAATGTACCCTTCTTTTTCTGAGAGTTCGGGAAACGCCTCTTTCATGGTAGCAGATATCGAGTAAACGAGTTCATGCAAAAAGGGATGATCGAGTGAGAGCTTCAGTCCTTGACGGTAGGCTCTTCGAATGAGCCTTCTCAAGATATACCCTCTACCCTCATTTCCAGGATATACGCCATCGGCGAGGAGCATCGTAATACCCCTTATATGGTCAGAGATTATTCGAAAAGAGTGGCGAACTGCCGTATCCGAATATCTGCACCCACTCAGGGATTCTATCTCACGGATAACGGGCATAAACAGGTCCGTTTCAAAATTGCTTTCCGTTCCCTGCACCGCGGAGGTGATGCGTTCAAGACCCATGCCGGTATCAATATTTTTCTTCGGGAGTTCTTTCAGGGTACCGTCACTCCCGCGATCAAACTCCATAAAAACCAGGTTCCAGACTTCCAGGTAGCGATCGCATTCGCAACCCGGGCGGCAGTGGGGATCTGAGCACCCCCTCTCTTCTCCCATATCGTAATATATTTCTGAACAGTACCCGCACGGGCCTACCGGTCCGGAGGACCAGAAATTGTCCTCATCTCCCAGGAAAACAACTTTTTCTTTCGGTACTCCTACCGTACTGGTCCAAATATCGAAAGCATCCTGGTCTTCACGGTGAACCGACGTCCACATGCGCACAGGATCAAGCTTGAGATGGTTGGTTAAAAAATCCCATGACCAAAGGCAGGCTTCTTTTTTAAAGTAATCTCCGAAAGAAAAATTTCCAAGCATTTCAAAAAAGGTATGGTGGCGTGCCGTGTATCCAACTTGTTCAATATCATTCACCCTGAGACACTTTTGAGTGGTCACTACGCGTTTGTGTTGAGCCTCAACGTGCCCCAGAAATACGGGCTTGAAAGGAACCATTCCTGCAATGGTTAAAAGAAGGGTTGGATCGTCCGGTACAAGCGATGCGCTGGGGACAACATGGTGCTCCTTTTGTCGAAAATATTCCAGGAATGCGTTTCGTATTTCAGCACTCGTCATAATTTGTGTCTCCTCAGTAAATGCAGGAAATAGGGGGTCGGGAGTAGTGAGTAGCGAAAAAACCACCCAAACCCTCAACTGCATTTAACATGTTTATAAATCATCAGTGATATTGACCGGGGTTGGCTCGAATAGTGAGCCGCATCGGTCTTTCAACCAGGTAGGCTTTTTCTATGTTTTCCAAACCAGAAATTTCTTTTACAAACGAAGCACAAAAATCTTTGGGAGGAAGTGGGCTTATATTGATAAGAGCAAGGTTGCGCTGCAAAGGACCAATGATTTTCACGTTCGCTATACGCCTTACGTTATGCAATAACCGCCTGTTTGCTTCGACAACCGCATTCCCATGCATTTCCGCCGCAAGGGGCTTGAGGAGATGCTTGAGAAAACACCCTTCCCTTATTGCGTTCTCTCCAACCCGTAAAATAGATATGGAACACCGATCAGCGAGTTTTCTGATACTATCTTTTGAAAGGGTAAGAAGTGGAGAATAAATATTACGGTGCAGCTTCAGGCCTGTTCTCCCCCAGCTGTCACTCGTGTTCGAACCCCCTGCATTCAGCGCGTCTTTTCCCGCAAACTCCCGTAAAACTCCAAGCTTGGCTTCCCGTATACAACGGTTACAGGCCGGCCCTCCCCGGAAGCAACCCGGGTTAGAACATGCTTGCTCGGAATATAACGATGTACAACACCCAATGTACGAGTAAGTACCTCAATATTCATCCTTGCCTGCAGGGCTCTGAGGCTCACCCCAATCCACCGTACACGATACTTGGTATTTTACTTGTGCAGGTTATTGAGGATGTTGCTCAATTTCTCCCCTATCATGTCACCAAGGGTGACTTTACCGTTTTGAGTTGCTGTTTCCTTTTTGGGTTTTTCCTCTTCCACACTTCCGGCTTGTCGAATACTCAGACCGATTTTGCGCTCTTCGTCGTCAAGTTTTATGACCAAAACTTTCACCGTTTGCCCTTCTTCAAGGACTTCAGCGGAAGAAGTTACCCTGCGGTCGGCAATTTCAGAGATATGTACCAGTCCATCCCAACCGGATTCCAATTCAACAAAAGCTCCGAAATCCACCAGTCTGACCACCTTACCCTCATGCATACTCCCTACAGAATAGCGTTTTTTCATTTCCGTCCAGGGATCGGGAAGCAGGGCTTTCCGGCTGACCACGATTCGCTGTTCATCCGGATTGAACTCGATAATTTTTACTGATACAGTGTCTCCCTTTTTCAGTACTTGTCCGGGATGTTTCAAGGCTTCCCAGTCGAGCTCCGATAGAGGCAGCAATGCCTCCACCTCAGGGATGATTTCTACAAAGGCTCCGAAGTTCATCAAACGCTGAATGGTTCCTTCCACTTCATCTCCGACTTTCCATCGGCTCGATGCCGACTCCCATGGGTTCTCACGCAATGCCTTGAGACTCAGAGTTACCTGCCTGCTTTCCTCGTCGACTTCAATAATTTTTGCGTCAACTACCTGATTTCGTTTCAATACTTCGCTGACCTTACTCACACGTTTCCAGGATAATTCATCCAATGGGATACGACCCTCTATACCCTCTTCGATTTCCACCATGGCACCCTTGGGATTCAAGCGAATGACCCGCACTTTGACTATAGTACCGGAAGGATATTTTTCTTTCAGTGTTTCCCATGGATCAGGTAGAACTTGTTTCAGGCCTAAAGAGAGCCTTTGTTTTTCCTTGTCAATATCCAAGACCCGGCATTCGATAATTTCTCCCACTTTCACTGACTCACGGGGGTGCTTGACATACCCCCAGGAAATATCGGATATATGGATGAGCCCCTCGACTCCCTCTTCAACTTCAAGAAATATCCCAAAGTCTTTTATGGAAACTACTTTTCCTGATACTACGTCTCCAACTTTCATTTTCTCATCGATTTCTTCCCAGGGATCAGGAGCAAGCTGTTTCATGCTGAGGGAAATCTCTTCTTTTTCCGGGTTCCAGCCAATGACCTTCACTTCAATTTCGTCGCCTTTATGGAAAATATCTTCCATCTTGACAGTCCTGCCCCATGAAATTTCTGATATGTGCAGGAGCCCGTCAATTCCTCCCAGGTCAACGAAAGCTCCGAAATTTGTGATATTTTTCACTGTACCCTTACGGACCTGCCCCACTTCTATGCTGTTCATAGTTTCTTGACGGTTTTTGTTGAGCTCCTCTTCCAGGACGGCTTTTCTTGAAACTACTACGTTCTTGGTCCGCCGGTCTGATTCAATAACTCGAACCGGTATCGTCTGGCCAACAAACTCATCCACATTACGGGGTGTCACATCCACACAGGAAGCGGGAAGGAAAGCGTTGATGCCAACATCGACTGTCAGTCCTCCCTTAACCTTGCGGAGAACTTTTGCCTGCAGGGGCTTACCGCTGGTCTTGCTCTCGTCTATGTCAATCCAGGCCCCGCGAAAGCGAGCACGTTCACGTGAGAGCCAGACATATCCCTGTTCGTCCATCCGGGTGACCGTAACCCAGACCTCTTCTCCTTCTTCTAAAGTATTCTCGGTCTCGCCATCTCTCCCCAGGGACTTTTCCTTGAAGGGCAGAATCCCTTCCGCCTTATAATTAATGTTGATGAAGTACCCTTCTTCGCCCTTCTTGAGCACAGTGCCCCGGATAAGGTCCCCCGGTTTCACTGGACGAATACTGTCCAGGTTCTCGTGAAGCAGCTCCATGTTCCTGTTTTCTTCCAAACCAAGCACTCCTTCCTCCAATTTCTTCCTGTCTCACATCATAATATGACCCCGCCAGAGCGGTGTGTCAGCTGCTTTGATCCTCGTCCTCAAAAAGGTGGGACCCTCCCGAAAGGACCACGGCCCACTCGGAGTCCGAGTCCCTGGACAAGGGTGTTGGGTCAAAGCTTCCATATGACTTCACCAGCAAGGCAGGGTCACATTCCAGACCTTTTTACGAACCTAATAATATCACAACATATTTGCCTTTTCAATGCAGACACAAAGGGGGTTTCTCCTCTGTAAATGCAGTGAGTAGGGAGTAGGGAGTCGTGAGTAGTGGAGAATCCAGGAATAAAAACTGAATTGCATTTTTCATCCGTTTTTCTCATCACTGCCCTCCTGCCCTCAACCGTACTTTCCACTTCCCCAATTCACCGCCTCACCTTCCCCGTTTCACCGTTTTTTTTCCCCTATGTCTTTTTCGTGAGATGGATTCCAAGTGGAACGAGTTGATCTCCTGCAACTGGAGAGGGAGCTCCGGTCAAAAGACAAGTTCCCTTCTGTGTCTTGGGAAAAGCGATAACTTCTCGAATTGATGTTTCTCCACACAATGCCATAACCAACCGGTCCAACCCCAAGGCGATTCCTCCATGCGGTGGGCACCCATACTGCAGGCTTTCCACAAAGAATCCGAATTTACTTTGTATTTCTTCACGGCTGAGCTGTAAGAGCTTGAATATTTTTTCCTGTACCTCGGGGTCGTGAATACGAATGCTCCCACCCCCGACTTCGAATCCGTTAAGCACTAAATCATATGACTGAGCATGAGCCCGGGATGGTTCTTTTTCCAGGTATTCGAAATCAGAGTGGCGGGGTGATGTGAACATGCCTTCACTCTAGGACGAACGGTGAGCGAAGACAACGACTTGCGTCAAGATTCACTCAGGAGATACCGATGGTCTGGTTGCTGATTCTGTTCGTGTTGATGTTGATGATCTCGCCGGTGCTGTGGCTCAAGCCCAGCCCGCGACAGCGGCGGGTCGTCCCGCTGCGCAGCGCCGCCGGCAAGGCCGGGGTGCAGGTGACCATGGAAGCGCCGCCGCTGCACGGTATCTCCAACGCCATGCCGAGCTATCGCTGGCCCTATCCCCAAGAGGCCCCCGGGCCGCGCTTCGTGCTGCTGCGTGACAGCGAGGCCAGCGAGGCCCTGAAGACCTTTATCCCCGGCTGGCGGTGGCGCATTGAGCCGCTGCGGCCGCTGCCCGAGGCGGCGCGCGAGCCGCTGGAGGCGCTGCTGATGCGCCTGCCCCAGGATGCGCTGGTGATCGAGTCGCGGGAGTCCGGGATTATCCTCTGGTGGTGGGAGTCCCAGAGAGCCGAGCGTTTTCTGACCTATGTGGACGACTTTCGCCAGCTGCGCGACGCCCTGGCCGGTCGCGCCGACCGGTCAGATGGGCCTCGCCGCTTCGGCCACAGCGAGGGGGTCGCCCCGCGGTAAGGCGCCCCGCGCTCAGCCGTCGCTTTCCCGGGCCTGGATCTCCAGGCCGTTGTTCTCGATATGCGCCAGCAG
>SKXZ01000175.1 GCA_007128145.1 Candidatus Nitricultor lacus
ATTGCAAATACGGTGGAAGCTACCATATAGGGAATCTGGGTCTGGGTGGCCGACCAGTTCAACTTATCAATCAAGGCGGCGGATATCACTCCCCAGGAGTAGAGCACACCAAGAGAAAGATTGATTCCCAAGCCGCTGATTACGACGAGCCAAGCTCTTTTTTCCGGTGTCAAGGTAAACCTCCTCAGAAAGCATGATGATATATGGCTACAAAGGTTCTTTCCCCTGACCGAATTAAAAGCTTCCTTCTCTTTTATACAAGAGGCTTTCCACAAACCAAAGGCTAGCCTATCAAATTATGAACTCATTGAGAACCCGCTCCAGAGTGATTTTCTCTTTTTTTGTGCAGAGTAATTCTATTATCCCAAGAATTTTCCCTCTCCAATGCTATTTACTGGACTCGCACTGGGGAGGGTGAAAAACGTTTTTTGTGAATATCGATCGCCTGATCAACGCTGTGATTGTGAAGAGTGGGTGATTTTGTCGCCAGTTAGAGCGCTTTCTGGCTTTATGTAGCGAAAAAATGGCAAGAAACCTTGATCTTTACTGGTCGACGATTTCGCCGCCAAGATATTCCTTTGCTATTTCACTTTGTATACGATCGATTTCGCTAAAACACTCCTTTAAGGCAGCTTTATCGATATGGCCCAGCCAAGAGAGGTTGATGAGGTTGTCGGGTTTTTCTTTCTTTCCAATTGCCTCCGATTGATGTCGCAATCTCAGCCGCAGTAAAGTTTCAAACGCAGTGAGGAGGTCATGGCATCGTGAAGGCAATATAATACCATGGTCACGCAACGCCGACAATCGATTGGTTGTGGAAGTCTGGTTTAATTGATGTTTTAATGTATAAAGCCTTGCGTAAGACACAATTGGCATCAATACCGCCTTGATATCCAATCGGCCGGGTTTTTCAACCGCCCTGCCGGAGACAATGCTGCCAAAAATGCGTAACGGGGTTTTGAACTGGACGGCGTTTTGGGCGGCCCGGACCAGGAACCATGGTGATTGAGCCACCTCCTGCTGAATGTGTGCACGAATTGATTGGAGCAGTTCATCACGACCATGAACACAGCGGAAATCGAAAAGCCCCATGAAGTTCATCACCTCTCGCCCTTCCGCTTTGCTAATCCAATAGGTGAATTTTTCTTTCCAAACCTCCAAAGGCTGGCACCATTTCGGATTGCTGGCCATCAACTCAGCCTTACAGTCGTGGTATCCGGATTCAGCCAGCCATCCGCAGACACGCTCAGATAGAAAAGTAAAATAGTCCGCTGTTTTACCGTTTACCGGACCATCATAGATGAGAATATTATCCTGATCCGTAAAGAGCGTTTGTTCGCCACGGCCCTGGCTGCCAACCGCGACAAAGGCGAACGGGACGGGTTCCTTTCCGAGATCGGATTGGGCGATTTCGATGAATTTTCTCGTCGCGGCATCAGTGATGGATGAGATCATGCTGGCTATCGCTGTCGCAGCAGCACCGCTTTCCAACATTGAGCGGACAAGTCCGGGTGTTTTTTGGCACAGCTGAACCACATCTTCAGGCTTTTCTGCCCGATCGATTTTCCTGGTAATATCTTCGGCAGCGGAGGAGGGGAGATTCAGAAGACGTCTCAGCAGGCTGTTGGCCTCGGGGCTAACGATCGACGCCTCTTGTTCCGCCCGTCGAACCAGGACTACGAAACTGTCATCACCCTTTTCTGGTGTTCCCTTTAATGCCACGCGACATTTCATTGTGGTACCGTCTCGCCGGCGGAGAACAGTCTCGGTATATACTTCCGTACCGGCTCCCGGGGGACTAGGTTCCAGCGTTTGATGATGAGGAAATAGCTCTTTCCATTCATACAGAGGGAGCTCCTGGGCATTATAGCCTGTCAGCTCGAGAAAAACCGGATTAGCGTACACACAAAGGCGGTTACGGACGAAAAGTACTCCTTCTGCTGCCGCCTTTACCAGGGAAGCGTAGCGAGCATTTGATTCCTGCAAACGCCGTTCGGCAGCCAAACGAAGTTGCTCAGATTTGAGTCCTCCTCTCAGCATTAACAGAAGCAGCAATACCAGGACAGCGGTAATCACGAGCATTGTATTGTATATTCCAATTTCCAGCGTCCGGATTTCATCTTGAACATCATTGATATAAAGGCCGGTGCCGATAACCCAACCCCAAGGTTCAAAGAGTTGGACGTATGACTCTTTTGCTTCCAAGCGTTCAGGATCATCCATCCATTGCCACACATAATCGACATATCCAGCTCCATCTTGCCGTACCGCTTCAGCGAAAAGTGTGAATATCGGCTCTCCGCGAGGGTCACGAAATCCCGCCAGATCAAGCCCCTCCAGATCGCTACGGTAGGGATGCATAATCATTCTTGGTGAGAGATCCTGAAGCCAGAAATAATCCTTCCCTTCGCGCCCGTATCGTAACGTCCGCACGCGTTCTGTCACCTGAGCTTTTGCCTCATCCAGAGATATCAAGCCAGCCTGAACCTGTTTTTCTGCCTCGTCGAGTATACTCCAAACTGTCCTGGCAAGTTCCTGTATTGTCTCCCGCTTACGCTCGAGCAACGCCTCTTCGAAACGCGGGAGAAAATACCCGTACAAAGCCACTGTAAACAGGACAATAACGGCCAATGCCGGGAGGACCATCGGGATAAGGAGTCTCATGCGTCCACTGGTATGGTTGTCCTCTTTAAGGGGTGGCATGGTCCGTTTGTGCTCATCACTCGAACTTTCCTTCCGGACCCGGAAAAGCCGGTCACGGAAAGACATCCAGTCGCTGGTATTTATGTTGACACCAATTTCCGGTACGTTACCATTTGATTCTCCATGACCATCGGTTCCAGCTGAAAGGACATAACCCAAGCGTTCGGCGAGTTTACGAAGGGATTCTTGTTTTTGGCCATCTGCATGGGACGGGTTCAGCTCTACTCCATCCAATCCCAATGCAGATAATTCCTCAAGAAGGGTTTCGAGTTCCTTTAGGTCAGGTACCGTTAGCAGTGGATGAGCCAAAACGGCAATACCACCGGAGCGATGGGCCAGATCTATGAGTTCTTCAACGCTGGATCGGGGAACAACCATGTAAGCCGAGCCATTACCGGCGCGAGAGGTGTTGAGTGCCGCCAATGAAGCGACAAAATGCTGGTCATATCGGTCAAAACCATACAGCAAAAGGTGAATTTCCCTACCCCTGTGGTAAGCACTCAACTCGATTCCGTTGATAAAACCCACACCAAGGGACTCGCATGCCGCTTCGAACTCTTCAAGCCCGGCAATCGTGTGATGATCGGTTAAGGCGGCGAAACGAACCCCATGGTCTGCACAAATACTACCAACCTCGGTTGGAGTAAGGATACCATCGCTGAGGGAAGAGTGACAATGCAAATCAATTCTAATTGACTCGGGCAAACCGCACCTTCCTGAACCTTGTTTTTCGCTCCTTATGCTTTTTATACTTCATTTTCCGGAAAGTTCCAAGTCGGTTGGCAGACAGAAACAATCTTTGGTTCCCGTGGTCAAAGAGCACTAAATTGTACTCGATATAACAAGGAAAGAAGCAGTATCATGTATAAAAAAGCAGGGGGTATACCTGCAATAGCTTACCCCCTGCTGTAACAAAACGCTTTGCATATGGTTAGTGATCGATGGCGCTACCTGCACCTTTAGGTACCCGAATATCCTCAATTATTTGTTGGATATTGTCAGGTGGTGGTGCCGTCATGCGCGAAACCACGAGCGCAACTATTATGTTAATTAACGCACCGATGGTACCAAACGATTGCGGCTGGATACCAAACAGCCAGCTGCCGGCAGTGTCAGGCAACACATTGGTGCCGGGGATGAAGAACCACCCCTTAAAGAGAAAGATATAGAGTAGCGTCGAACCGAGACCGGCCAGCATCCCGCAAATCGCTCCCTCTTTATTCATACGCTTGACGAAAATTCCCATTATGAGCGTCGGGAAGAGTGAAGAGGCTGCTAAGCCGAAAGCGAGCGCCACTACCTCGGCAGCAAAACCGGGTGGATTGAGTCCCAGATAACCGGCTAGCACAATAGCCCCCGCCATAGAAATACGGCTGGCTTGCAGTTCGCGCTTTTCTGAGATTTTGGGCATAAATACTCCCTTAAGGAGATCATGAGAGATAGCAGAAGATATAGCCAACAACAGGCCGGCAGCGGTAGAAAGAGCTGCAGCAATGCCACCGGCGGCCACCAGGGCAATCACCCAGTTGGGCAGATTGGCGATCTCTGGGTTTGCTAAAACCATAATATCACGGTCAATTTTCACCATCTCGTTACCTTCCAGTTGATGTTCTATTGCCCAAGCGGGTGGGTTTTCATCGTTATAGAAATGAATGCGGCCATCACCGGCTTTGTCTTCAAAGGCGAGCAATCCTGTAATTTCCCATCTCCTCATCCATTCCGGGCGCTCTTCAATCACCAGGGCGCTCTCGGGATTGCCGACTCCTCCCGGGTGAAGGGTTTTGATAAAGTTAAACATTGCCATTCCCCCCACAGCAGGTGCTGTCGTATACAGCAAAGCGATAAAGACCAAGGCCCAACCAGCAGAGGAACGCGCATCTCTCACCCTCGGTACCGTAAAGAAGCGAATAATCACATGTGGCAGACCGGCGGTACCGAACATGAGTGCCATCGTTAACAGCACCATATTGAGAGGGTTAATGGTGGCGTTGGTCGTAAAGGCGTCAAAACCGAGTTCGGTTAACACCATGTCGAGACGTTGCAGCAAAAAGACCCCGTTCCCATCATTGAGTGTAGAACCCAGACCAATCTGTGGCAATACAACACCGGTCAGCTGTAGAGAGATAAATACTGCCGGAACGGTATAGGCGAATATCAACACCACGTATTGGGCAATCTGCGTATAGGTAATCCCCTTCATGCCCCCCAATACCGCATAGATAAAAACGATACCCATACCGGCAAAGAGGCCGATAGAAATATCGACTTCCAGAAAACGCGAAAAGGCAACACCGACCCCTCGCATCTGGCCGATGACGTAAGTAAGAGACATAACTAAAAGACATAATACTGCCACAATACGCGCCGTTGATGAATAGTAGCGGTCACCAACAAAAGCTGGAACCGTAAATTTACCGAATTTGCGTAAATAGGGCGCCAACAAGAGGGCCATCAATACGTAGCCACCGGTCCACCCCATGAGATAGACCGAACCGCTATAACCGAGGAAGGCAATTAGACCAGCCATCGAGATAAATGAGGCAGCGCTCATCCAGTCAGCAGCGGTTGCCATGCCATTGGAAATTGGATGCACCCCTTTGCCGGCAACATAAAAATCGCTCGTAGAGCTGGCACGTGCCCAGATAGCGATACCAAAATAGATTGCAAAGGTAGCTCCGACTACGAGAAATGTAATGGTTCGCAGTTCCATCTTCAGCCTACTCCTCTTCTACATCATATTTTTTATCGATTTTGCTCATTTTCCACGTATAAAAAAAGATCAACACCACAAAAGTGAAAATCGAGCCCTGCATAGCAAACCATAAGCCAAGAGGATAACCACCCAGAGTGACGCGGTTGACCTGACCAACGAATAAAATCCCCAGGAGAAAGGAAACTGAAAACCAGATTACCAGACAGACGGTAAGTAATCGTAGATGCTCCCGCCAATAGGCAATAGCGGAATCATTGGAATCATGGCTCATTTACTTTTAACCTCCCTTGTAAATAGATTATTGGAGCGTTTGAGCGTTGGAGTGTTTGAACGGAAAAACCTTTTTTTGAAAGCACCTCCTCTGTTTCAGCGCTTCTCTTTGCTCCACCGGTACTTTTTTGTGAAATTGTCTCACAAATGTTTTACCATTCGACTCACGACTCACGGTTTTCAGCCATTTCCCCAGTTCAACACTTCCCCGCTCCCCCTTCCCCCGCCTGTATCCGTCTTGCTCCTCGCCGTTCTTTAGATGCAGTAACGTTTGGCAGGGTGATTCCCCTATAAATGCAGTAAGTCGTGAGTATTGGAAAGACAATTCCATAAAAAGCAGGACATGGTGTTCTTCCAAATACTCAATCTTCTCTCACATCTCAACCGCTATGTAATCTTCATAAATTTGGAGGGAATTACTTCCTACTTCCTGTTCTCTACTTCCTGCCCAAAGGGTACTGTGTGATGCGAGTCAATCCCTTTTTGAAGCGGTGAGCGGTTATGGGTGAGGGCAGTTTATCCACCAACCATCGATCGCACGTGAAACCCTCGAACTTCGACTGCTTTTATTAGACTCTCAACCGCATTTACAGGCTCGATTTCCTAAAGTATAGGCAGAGTAATGATATTTCCATAATGCTCGTAGCGGTAAGGATTATTTGCCTTCTCCGCGACGGAAACTAGTAACTATCGATTTAAAATCCGGAAGATGATTAAAGAAAGTGTTTTCTGAAGCCAGGCATAACAACCGGTATGAAACAAAAGGTGTATGGAGAAGATATGCTCGTACCCGGGCTGTGCCTTCGACGGTTTCCCACAGGTAGGTAAACCAGAAACCGTCAATGCCGTCGAGTATGATTGTTCCTTCTTCTTCCTTGGTGACCGCAGAGATAGCAGTGGTATCTCTTACCACCCGCTGGTAGTATGATTCGGCCGAGGGGTGGTGGGTATATTCAGTGGTGATCCCCACCTGGGGGCGGAATTGTGTTCCATCTCCTGAAGTTTTCAGCACAACTGCCGATAAAGTAAAATCGTAATCGAAAGCCGGGACTCTTGTATTTTCCCAACCTTCGGGCAAGCGCAAGAAAAAGCTCCCCCGGTGAAAGAACTCTTCACCACCGTGAGCTTCAGGAACAAAAAGAAAGACGATTGAGAGAATCAAGAGACCTGAGATGAAGGCGAATATTTTTTGTATCATTGGACAGGGGAGGTTCTGAAAGGCGAACTTTTTCCTTGTCCCTTTTTGTTTGGGTGCACGTTTATTTGTGTACATTCTTCACCTTTTACTGGGAAGATTTGTAGGTTTCTCAAGTGCGTTCGCTTCAAAATCCCTTCAAAGAGAAAAAAGGAATATCATCATTCATGAAAATTTGATGCGAACTATTGTACCAGTTTTTCTCAGGCAGGTGAAGGTATTTTTTTTACAAAGGTCTATTTTCTTTATTGTGATGTATGGAAGAAGTACCAGGATTAGGCCGATTATTAGAAGTCTTGGAAGATTTCAATACTATTTTGCAAGAAGACCCGGGAGTTTACAAGGCTTATGCGTTCAGTGCTATCATATATCATTCCCTGGGGAATATTGAACTGGCGAAAAAAGATCTTGAGAGCTTCTTTTCCAGGGAGAATGGTGTCTCGAAGCACTCTCATCAATCTCTGCAGGAAGAGCTGTATATGTGGGGCAGCAAGAGGAAAAGCTGTACCACTCTCCGGAGGGACAAGAGAAGAAAGAGCATTCAAGCGCCCAGGAACCTTCTTCTCAGAATAAAAAGGATCAGACTATAACAGATTTTCTGCGTCACATCCACAATACGTAGCGGCATATTCATTTATGAAGAGTTTCCTGATCCTATAGCAAACTGACATAAAAAAAGGACCCTCCAAAGAGGGTCCACCAAGCTTGGTAGCGGGGGCCGGATTCGAACCGACGACCTCCGGGTTATGAGCCCGACGAGCTTCCTGACTGCTCCACCCCGCGTCATTTTCTCTATCGTTCTTTATTGACTGACGAAAAGATATTATAGACCCCTTTTATGCATCTGTCAAACAACGCGTGAACGTGAATCAAAATTCTTCCTCTGCGATTTTCCAGTCACCTTCGATGCGAACCAGGATATATGTTGTTTGATAGGTGAGATCCATTTCTTCTTCCGTGTCAATGTTTTCCAGTATTATATTTTCCGTTCCACTTACCCTGGCGTTCGTACTGTCAACTATTTGTATTTGCCTATCATCAAATCGGTATTCAGTAATTTTAAAGAGTTCATGAGTTTCCTTTAACCTTGCTTCCATATCTTCGGAGGAAAAAGTAGTGCTTTCTCCGGTTTCAAGGTTTGTTGACACAAAAGGGAACGTGAAAAATTGGATTATTGTATCAGGGTCATTGGATTTCTGAGCATTGGAAAAATCATCCATAAATCGGTTGATAGCTCCCTCAGGGCTGGGTACCATGAACGGGTCACAACCTGTGAATAATATCACACCCGCAAACACAATGAGCATACACAGTACACATTTCTTACGCATATCGACGCACCTCCTCCTTGTTATTCCCCTTATTTTATCAAAGTAACCCGCTTTTCCGCAAAGCGCTCTACCGCCTGAAGAGAAAGCGGTAGAGTAAGTCTTCATCCCCTGGATAGAGATAGTCGACCTTTCC
>SKXZ01000035.1 GCA_007128145.1 Candidatus Nitricultor lacus
GATTTATGCGGTCAGCTCCGCTTTCAACGGCGCTGGGGACAATCTGAACGCATCCCGCGAACTTCTGTGTTGGGACATATGCTATTAGTAGGCATGGTGGCGTATTTTGCCCTTTTACAGTGGGATCCTTGTCCTAAAAGAGTATATAACGATTTTTTTACCGGTCTTTTCCATGATTTGCCGGAAGTACTCACGAGAGATATTATTTCGCCGGTAAAGCGGGCGATGGGAGAACTCGAAAGCGTACTCAAGGATTATGAGGAGGAACAGCTGCAGAAAAAAATTCTTCCCTTATTGCCTCCTTTTTGTGCAGATGAAATTACTTTGTTCAGCAGAGGAGGCTTTGATAATTCCATACAAAAGGAAGGCAAACTCGTGTGTGAAGAAGAAGACCGATCCATTGTTTGTGATGGTGTCATAGCTCCCGCTTACAATGAAAACCGTTATTCTCCTCTGGACGGGGCCTTGCTCAAGGTATGTGATGATTTGGCGGCCTATGTTGAAGCATCGCTTTCCATAAGCTATGGTATAAGGTCAGAACAGCTGGAAGAAGGGAGGGATCATCTCTATAATAAATACCGGGGGAAGACCATAGGCGGAATTTCGCTTTCCCGTTTAATCGAAGGGTTTTGGAAATGATCGGGGAGCTAAAAATGGGTTTGTTATTCTCCAAGGTGGGGAATTTTTGTCAGAACCTCCTGCTCCATTTCGGGGAATGGCCGCAAAAGGCGTCTGACCAGGATGGGGAGGTCTTGAGCTTTTTCTGCTTCAAAGCGCAGTGTAAAGACAGGTTCGGTAACTGATTTGCGAATCAGGGCCCATCCTTCCGGCCATTCCGCCCGTAAACCATCTACCTTGCTCACTTTTTCACCTCGTAATGATTCTTCCAAGACGGTGAGCACATGATCCTGGTTTTCAGAGGGGATACGTATATCCGGGGTAACGTGGGGTTGAGGAAAGTCCGCGGTTACCTTGGAAAGCGACGTGTTGAAGCGGGAAAGGGAAGAAAGGAAAAGTGCAGCGGCATACAAACCGTCATCCCGTCCCAATTCCCGGAAAAAATAGTGCCCGCTTATTTCGGCGGCCATAAAGGCATTTTCCCTGAACATGCGGGTTTTGATAAACGTATAACCTGAGCGCTCTTCCACGGGTATTCCTCCAAGCGCCAGGACCTGCTGAGGAACTACCCGGGAGCATTTCAAGTCATAAACGAATTTTTCTCCACGCCGGAGGGTCGGAAGAATTGTATGAAGAAAAAAGATGATACTGGTTTCGGGGGGCAATATTTTTCCCCTTTCATCGACGAAAACCACACGGTCACCATCACCGTCAAAGGCTATACCCGCCTGTGCCCTTTTTTTCCTTACCGCGTTTGAAAGAGCAGTAAGTACATTTTCTTGAGCGGGGTTAGGGGATCGGTGTGGAAAAGAACCGTCAACTTCACAAAACAGGGGAATCACCTCGAAACCCTGATTTTTCAGGAAAGAAGGAGCAATGAGGGTTTGACTGCCGTTGCCGCAGTCAGTCACTACACGCAGTCGTCTGCGTGGTGAGGGGAGGAGTGATGCAAGATTCGTACAATATGCTTCCCGGAGGTCGAAAAAACGAGGTGGGAGCGGGGATGAAATGTTTCGAAAGGTTTTGTTTTCCACAAGCGATCGGATGCGCTCTATATCAGTTATTGTAGGAGGCATAATACCCAGGGAGAATTTGAAACCATTGTATTCAGCCGGGTTATGCGAAGCGGTGATCATCACCCCACCATCGGCCTTTAGGCTATCAACTCCAAAAGAGAAAAGAGGGGTGGTGACAGTACCGAGGTCGAAAACCTGTGAACCACTTTCACTCAATCCCTGGATAAGAGCCTTTTTGAGCACAGATGTACTGGTACGAACATCTCCTCCCACTACCATTCTCGCTGATTCTGGGAAAAGTGACGCCCAGGCTCTGCCGATCAAATAAGCATCATGGTTGTTGAAATCTCTTCTGAAAACACCGCGGATATCGCAATCTTTGTAAATACTCATTTATTTTAATATCCCTCGTGTTATCATGTCGTCTATAGCTTCTCTAATCGCTTCTTCTGGTGCATAGCGTGGTGTGAAATCCAAAAGATCCAGTGCTTTCTGCATGGAAACGCAACATCCCTGACGAACATGCAAGGCTGCCATTTCCGGCACACCGAACTGTTCTGAATATTCTTCAAGAGAGAGGTTGCGAAAAATGAATTCCTGCTCGAAAAGCCGGGCGATAAACCGGCCCAATCCGTAAAAGGTCATCGCGTAAGGAGCACAACAGTTAAAACTTTCACCGACAGCTTCTGATGGTTTTTCCAGCGATCGGAAACACATTCCAGCGACATCGGAAGGGTGGACATGGTGAAGCGTGGAAAAACCTCCATCAAGTAATATAATCTCTTTTCCTTCCATGATTTTCTGCACGGTAGAAGGATCATTGTCACCAAAGGGAGTAATGAAGGGTTTCCCCGGTCCGGTAATATGTCCCGGGTGAATGATAGTGGCCCGGATGTTCCCCTGCCTGGTACGCTCAATAAGTTCCTTTTCGATGACTGTTTTTTTTCTGGCATAATCATTTTCAGGGTAACGTGGAGCCCATTCGGGTGTGGGTACCCTTTCGGTTTTCCCGTATACCCACACCGTACCGATGGATACAAGGTGGGTATCCCGTCCCTTCAAAAAGTCAGCCATAATACGCGCACTTTCAGGTTCCATACATACTATATCGACAATAACGTCAGGTGAAACATCTTCCAGTTTTTCCTGCCAGTGACCGCTCTTTTCTTTTTCCTGCCGGTTGGCGTGAATAAACTCTACTCCCTCCCAAGCTACGGATTTTGGGTAAGGATTGGTATTACCCCGTGAAAATACTGTGACATCGAAATTCCTGGTTGCCAGCATGGGAACGAGGTAACTTCCAATATGACCACTACCGCCGATAACCACAGCTTTCGGTCTTTTCATTGTATACCCCTCTTATTTTTAGTAAGTCGGCAATATTATACCCCACCCCTTCGAGAAAGCGATACCTGGGATTGTGGTTGGTCTCTTATTTCCTTTCTGGTAGAATGATATCGGTTTATCACAATATACAGAGGAGAAAAATCATGGAAAAAACGAATGCGGCACAAGCATTGCAAAACTTGTCTATTCAGGAGATTATGCAAAACGCATATCACAAGCATATATTGATACCCGCTTTTAACATCGCCTATCTCCCTATGGTAGCTCCTATTGTTGAAACACTACGGAGACTTGATACATTTGCTCTACTTGAAATAGCTCGTCCTGATATTACCAAATTCGAAGCCAAGAGTTTTGGTGCCGTGAAAGAAGCGTATGACAGAACGGGAGAACGGGGACTCTGTCGTCTTCATCAAGACCATGTACCGGTTATCGATGAAGACATGAACGAAGTGGACTGGAGATCCTTTATACATGAAGCTCTCAGCTTGAGATATGATTCAGTTATGATTGATGGTTCACGGTGTGACTTAGAAGAAAATATCCACATAACGCGTGAAGTAGTGGAAATGGCACACGCACGCGGTGCTTCTGTAGAGGCGGAACTGGGCTCTGTTTTGGGACACGAGGCTGGTCCACTTCCCCCGTATGAGGAACTGTTTGCTTCGGGAAAGGGTTTTACGTCTCCGGAGGAAGCGGAAAGATTCGTGAACGAAACTGGAGTGGATTGGTTATCTGTGGCAGTAGGAAACATTCATGGAGCGATCAGTGGAGCAGCCAAGGATGAGCGTAAAGTTGAGGCAAGGCTGAACATAGAGCATTTGCGTAAAATATCCACTCTTACCAGGCGTCCCCTGGTGTTGCATGGGGGGTCAGGTATCAGAAAAGAATATGTGCTGGAAGCGATTCAAAACGGCATTACCAAGATTAACGTGGGAACGGAAGTACGCCAGGCCTATGAACAGGGATTACGAGCAGGCGGCGAGGAGAAGGCCGCCAAGGCTCTTGCCCTCAGGGTAGAGGAACTGATTACCGATTATTACAAAATTAAGGGGTCGGCGAAGTTTCTTATCGGTCAATGACCTTTCATGTTTAATATTTCGATCATCGCTGTTGGTTTAGGTCTTGACGCGTTTTCCCTGGCGGTGGCATTCGGGATGTGCCACCATGTGTGTACGTTGGATATGAAGTTTCGACTAGCCTTTTCTTTCGGATTTTTCCAGTTTTTTATGCCCCTGGCCGGTTTTTTTGCCGGTATGCAGGTTGCAGGACTGGTGGAAACATTTGATCACTGGCTGGTACTGGCTGTTCTTGGAAGTGTCGGGGTGAAAATGGTATGGGATGCCCTGTCTAAAGAGGATAATATACCTCCTGTTGACTTCAGTAGAGGACTCCCACTCCTTTTAGCATCAGTTGCCACAAGTACCGATGCTCTCGCGGTAGGTTTTTCTCTCGCCTTGATTTCAGATCAAATTATCCTGCCCGCTCTAATTATTGGCATAGTGGCAAGTCTGATGACCCTACTGGGCGTTGAGTTGGGAAATAGAGTGGGGCGGCGGTTTATTTCCCGGCCGGAACTTGTGGGCGGGCTGGCCATTATGGTCGTAGGTGTAAAAATATTCGTTGAAGGTATTATGCGGTGAAAAATACAGACCCAAGAGAAAGTTTTTCTACCGCTCTTATCTCCTGGTATCTTCTCAACCGGCGCGATCTTCCATGGAGGGAAAATCCAACTGCATACCGGGTGTTCATGTCAGAGGTAATGCTCCAGCAAACACAGGCATCTCGCGTTGTTCCCTATTATGAGCGCTGGATGAAAAAGTTCCAGGATTATTCCATGGTGGCTTCTGCATGCATGGATACACTTCTGCTTATGTGGGAAGGGTTGGGCTATTATTCCCGACTCCATTCTTTGGTCAACGCATGCAAACACATAGTCAAAAACCATAGAGGAATTTTCCCCTCCGATTACCAGGAGGCTATCTCATTGCCAGGTGTTGGCCCGTATACAGCGGGAGCCGTACTCAGTATAGCCTACAATCTTCCTTATCCTGCTTTGGATGTGAATGTCAAGCGGGTATTGGCGCGTTATTGTGACATTGATGCACCGGTAGACAGGGGTCCTGATGCACTGTACCGTAATAAGGTGCTTTTTTTCATGCCTCCCGGAAAAGCTGGTACATTCAACCAGTCGGTAATGGAATTGGGGGCTTTGTGCTGTCTCCCTCGTTCGCCCCGTTGTTCAGAGTGTCCGGTAAAAGGAGACTGCCTTGCTTTATCCAGGGGGTCACTCGAGCATCGGCCAAGACGCGTAAACCGAATTCATCCTCGAAAAAGAAAAATCTTAGTGGCTGTAATCCTTCAGAACGGGAATGTCTTTCTTCGCCGTAGGCTAAAAGGGGGATTGTGGCCTGGGATGTGGGAATTTCCTCACTGGGAATGGGATGAAGACAGTGGAGATGAAGCTGTAGCGCTTCAGAATTTTATCTTCCGTGAACATGGCATGAAGCCGGTATTTCGGAACCTTCTTCCCTCGATTACGTGTTCCTATTCTGGAATACGGGCAATTATGGTTCCTTTTGTATTTACTCTCAATACCTCTCAGGAAATTCGTGGAAAGGACGTGTACTGGTCGGAAAGATCTGAAATTATCAATATGCCCATTCCTTCCACACATCGAAAAATTGCCGATATTGTATCATTTGCGAGATGAAATTCTTGAGCCTTGCCTTTTTTGAATTTTCTTGCTTCTTACGGTATTCAGCATTCTGATTTGTAAACGAGATGTCAAAACACATTTGACTGTTCAACACCTTTGCAAGTTGGGTATAATAAAGGATGAAGAAGCATAATGAATATGCTCCATTGGAGGATTCACAATGAGCAGATTGATTATTGTATCTAACCGCTTGCCGGTTAGTGCATCAAGAAGTGAAGGCCGGCTTGAGCTCACGCGGAGTGTAGGAGGGCTTGCAACGGGTCTGGGGTCTTTCTATAAAAATTACCAGAGCTCCTGGTTGGGATGGCCGGGTGTGACCCTGGAAGAAATTACTGACTCTGAACGTTCAACCTTGCGTGCCAGCTTGCAGAAAGAAAGCTGTTACCCGGTTTTTTTAGGGGAAAAAGATATGGAGGAATATTATTTTGGGTTCAGCAATAAAACTATCTGGCCGCTTTTTCACTATTTTTCTCAATATGCTACTTACCAGCAGCAATTTTGGGAAGCATATAAACGTGTGAATGCGATTTTCTCCGATGAAATTGTTCGTATTGCGGAACCAGAGGACACCATATGGATCCATGACTACCAGTTAATGCTGCTGCCGCAGATGGTACGCGAGCGTTTACCTGATGCCTCTATTGGTTTCTTTCTTCATATTCCCTTTCCTTCATTTGAGATCTTCCGTTTGCTTCCCTGGAGAAGGGAGATTTTGGAAGGATTATTGGGGTCTGACCTGGTGGGGTTTCACACCTATGACTATGTTCGCCACTTCCTCTCCAGTGTCCGCCAGCTTTTAGGGTATGATCATACACTGAGTTCCATGCACATACAAAACAGGGTAATCAAAGCCGATGCCTTCCCTATGGGCATTGATTACCAGCGTTTTGCAGGATCCGGCAAGCGTGATGACGTCAAAGCTGAAATTAGGAAAATGCATGAACGCATAGGCAAACGTAAGGTTGTTATATCCGTTGATCGGCTCGATTACTCCAAGGGCATTCCCCAGAGGCTTGAAGCGTTTGATTTATTTCTTGAACAACACCCCGAGTGGAGGGAAAGAGTGACCCTCATATTGGTGGCTGTTCCCTCTCGTACCGGTATTGATAACTATATGATACTGAAAAAGGAGATCGATGAGCTGGTTGGCCGATTGAATGGTAAATATGCCACGATCGGTTGGATTCCGGTATGGTATCTCTATCGTTCACTGCCCTTTCCCGAACTTACCGCTTTGTACAGTTTGGCCGATGTTGCGCTGATAACCCCCTTGCGGGATGGAATGAACCTGATTGCCAAAGAATTTATAGCAGCCAAGAATGAAGGACCAGGTGTACTTATCCTGAGCGAAATGGCTGGAGCTGTACGGGAAATGGGGGAAACAATGGTAGTCAATCCAAATAATACAGAGGAGGTCGTCCATGCATTGAGCCGCGCCTTGGGGATGCGGGAAGAAGAGCAGATAGAGGTGAACCGCACCATTCAGAAAAGGCTCTCCCGCTACAATGTTACACGGTGGGCGGAAGATTTCATGGGGGGTTTGTACAAGGTGAAAGCAATGCAAAGGGAATTGGCGGTACGGCGGTTAAGTCGGCGAAGCTGGCAAAATCTGGTGGAAGACTACCGTAAAAGTTCGCATCGTTTGATTCTTCTGGATTACGATGGAACACTCACTCCTTTTGCCACTCGTCCAGAGAAAGCTAAGCCGGATCATGAGTTGTCAAAAATTCTGGAATGTCTCACCGGAAAAAAGAAAAACCGGTTGGTGGTATTCAGTGGGCGGGACCGTGCAACGCTTGAAGTATGGTTGGGTAATTTTTCGCTGGATCTTATTGCTGAACATGGGGCATGGCTCAAGGAATATGGTAAAGAGTGGGAAACACTGGAACCTCTGGCCGATGATTGGAAAGGGAGCATCTTTCCCTTGCTCGAGCTCTTTGTAGACTGGACGCCGGGATCGTTTATCGAGGAAAAGGATTTTTCCCTTGTGTGGCATTATCGCAAAGCAGACCCGATTCTGGCGGGTGTAAGGGTGGCTGAACTCGAAGATGCGCTGCTTGATCTCACTTCAAACTATAATCTTGAGATCTTACAGGGAAATCGAAATTTGGAAATCAAACATGGCTCCGTGCATAAGGGAAGGGGAGCATTACGTTGGATCACCCGTGAAGATTGGGATTTCTTTTTCGCGGCCGGCGATGACCGCACTGATGAGGACGTTTTCATCGCTTTGCCGGGAGGTGGATATTCCATCAAGGTTGGGCTGAGTTCCACACAAGCACGTTTTAACCTGGACTCCTACAGAGAACTGCGTGAACTTTTACGGGATTTCGCAAAAGCGGATGAATGCTGAATAACAATGACGCCTTTGTTTTTACTCATAATTTACAGCTGGTTTTTGTTTATCATCGGTGTACTGAGCCTGGTGCCTGGGATTCCCCCAAGGATAGTTCCCCTTTGGATCGGTGTGTTATTCCTGATGTTGGGAATTTTTGGAGTCGTTGTGACCATGGGAAGGCGAGGTGACTGATATTTTTCCTCAACGTCCCATTGCTTTGGCTATTTCAGCGATGAAACGGCCATCCGTTCCGCAACAGCCACCCAGAATTGAAACGCCGATTTTCAAAAATTCTTTAGCGGCTCCGTAAAAATCCCCTGGTGTTTCAGGATACGTCACTTTTTCGCCTTGGGGATGAGGCTTTCCAGCATTAGGCCGGCATGATAAGGTGCAGCCAGCAACAGGTCTATAACGACGCATAATCTCGAGCATTTCCGAAGTTCCCGTACCGCAGTTTGCGCCGAGGCCCGCTATATTCTTTTTTTTGAAAACAGCTGCTACTTTTTCCGGGGTTTCTCCGAAAATGGTAGTGAGATCACCGCCTCTTCCAGCCTCGTATGTAAAGCTCACGATGGCTTCTCCACTCACCTCTTCAACCGCTTTCAGCGCGCATAAGGCTTCTTGGGTAGAGCCGAAGGTTTCCAGGTGAAATACGGCAGTTCCTTCTTCGCGTAGTATTTTTACTTGTTCAAGAAATACACGAAATGCTTCTTCTTCGGATAAGTCACCATATGGTTCAAGAAATTCCCCGGTAGGGCCGATAGAAGCGGCAACAAGTGTTTTTTCACCTGCTTCCTTTAGAGCTAACCGCGTACCCTCCCGGTTGATTGTTTCCAATTTTCCTGTCAAATCATGACGTGCGAGACGAAGGCGGTTTGCACCGAAGGTATTCGTCTCGATCATGTCGGATCCGGCACTAATATATTCCCGATGCACTTCTGCGACTATCTTCGGGTGAGAAAGATTCCACTCTTCAGGCGGGTGTCCGGCAGCAAGTCCCATCGCTACCAGGCGGGTACCCATTGCTCCATCAAAAAGCACCGGACCTTTATGCAAGAGGTTTTTGAGCATTAACACCATAGTTTCAAGCCTCCTCTCTCAAGGCAGTGAGTAGGGAGCAGGGAGTCGTGAGTAGTGGAGAATCCAGGAAAAAAAATGCATTCCATTTTTCATCTGCTTTTCTCATCACTGCTCTCCTCCCCCCCATCGTACTTGCCACTTCCCCATTTCAACACTTCTCCACTTCCCCGTTTATTCTATTTACATATTTGATGCTGGAAATTGCCTTCGTATTATACTGTTCAATCCAGATGTTTTCCATTTTTCTCAAGATATTTCTATGCTTGACATTCCCAGTTCGCTGCTTGACACTATTTGAGTATGATAAGCAATATTAAGCTGGAGGTGAGAAGATGTATTTAATCGGTACCGATATCGGAACACAAGGAACAAAGTCAGTGGTCGTGGACGAAAATGGTAAGTTTGTTTGTGAAGCTTTCAGAGAATATGGCGTGATTACCCATCGTCCTTCCTGGGCGGAACAGTGGCCCGATGTATGGTTGGAAGCGGTCATAGAAACCCTGGCAGAATGTATGGAACGTTCCGGAATCAATCCGGGTGATGTAGCCGGTATTGCGCTCAGCGGTTTGTATGGAGGTTCAGGAGTACCGGTGGATAAAAGCCTCAAACCACTGAGGCCCTGTCTCATATGGATGGACCGGCGGGCACGGAAACAAACTCAATGGGTAAAAGATAACGTTCCGCTTGAGACAATATTTGGCATAACCGGAAATTATGTGGATTCATATTACGGCTTTACCAAGATGATGTGGATACGGGATGAGGAACCCGAAGTGTGGGAGAAGATTCACCAGTTTGTCACCCCCAAAGATTATGTTGTTCACAGACTTACAGGAGAGCTCGCGACCGATTTCTCATCAGCTGGCAATATCGGCGGAGTGTTTGATATACGCCGTAAAACTTGGTCGGAAGAGATGTGTGAAATTCTTGGTATTCCGATACATTATTTGCCTGAACGCATTACGCGTTCTTCGGAGCGTGTTGGTTCTATTACTTCCGAGATGGCAAAGCGAACGGGGCTTGCCGCGGGTACACCAGTATTCGGGGGAGGGATAGATGCTCCAGTAGCCCAGTTGGGTGCTGGCGTACTTGCTGAAGGAGAACACGTGGCAATGGCGGGGACTTCTATGTGTTGGGGAACCGTCCACGGGGGTCAGCACCTCACTCCGGGTCTTGTGAGCTTCCCTTACGTTGTTTATGATAATGAACGTATCTATACATTTGGGGGAAGCGCCACCTCTGGAGCTCTGGCACGTTGGTTCAGGGACGAGTTCGCGACTTATGAAAAAGAAGTGGAGAAACATACCGGTATTCCCGCATATTCCTTGCTTGAAATGGAGACACGGGACATCGGTCCAGGGAGCGATGGGCTGCTGGTTCTTCCATATTTCATGGGTGAACGTTCTCCTATCTGGGATCCGGATGCCAGAGGAACCATTCTCGGCCTATCACTCTACCACCGGCGTGCTCATGTATACCGGGCAATGCTGGAAGCTGCAGCATATTCATTGCGGCACAACATGGACGAAGGAGTTAAAGCGGGTTTGAAGCTCAATCCCGATTGCTGGATTGTTGGAGGAGTGGCTAAATCCACGTTTTGGGTCCAGATTTTCGCCGATATCACTGGTTTTAACATGAAACGCCTGGCAAAGGATGTGGAAGCACCTTTTGGAGACGCAATTTTAGCGGGTCTGGGCGCAGGTATAATAGAAAGTCCGGAGAAGATCAAGGACTGGATAGAATTTCGTCCACTCATTGAAGTGAACCAGGAAAACCACAAACGGTACACGAAGTACTACGAACTATTTCTTGAACTGTACCAGGGAACGAAAGAGGTAATGCGGAAACTGGTGGAGCTGTAAAGCCAGAAAACATATATTGTGAAGGTAATATGCAGAATATAGCTAAAGCATAAGGCCGACAAAAGCGGTTCGGGAGTCATGAGTCAAATATCTGTTGCTGACTCATGACTCCCGAACCGCCGTTACTGATTGTTTCCTCTCTCGTTAAATAGTTTCTCGCGTATTGAGGCGGCAAAATCACGCGCTTGGGAGAGTTCTTTTTCTCCAGGGCATCCCTTGTTAATACCCCCAACGAGCTTCAGGGGGCCGAAAGTATCGTATCCTTTACAGGCAAATTCTCCTACAATCTCACAACCTTTTTCGTGAAGAATTTTTTTTGCCGCGGAGTGAAGGATACCGCCTATTCCTTTTCCGCTGGTAGAAAAAATAAAAACCTTTTTTCCCATTATTTTTAAGTTTTCAATACAGGAGAGAAGTTCTTTATGGTGTTTGCCGAAATATATTCCTGATCCAAACCCCAAGCATGCGCATTGATCGATCTCGGCCTGATTAATTTCCTCAACGGATATTGTCTTCCCTCCAAGGACTTGTGCTATCTGATGTGCGACTTTTTTCGTGTTTCCGTGATGGGCTGAATGATACACAATAAGTGTTTTCATTGGTACGATACCTTCAACGCTGAACGAACCCTGTGATGCTCGAGAGCGTTTTCAATCAATCGGTCCAGCAATTGGTGCATGGGTAGGCCACTTTCTTTCCAAAGGCGGGGATACATGCTTATATTCGTGAAACCAGGGATTGTATTGATTTCATTGAAAAGAATCTCTCCATTCTCTCTTATGAAAAAGTCGACCCGTGCCATTCCCTCGCAGCACAAGACGCGGAAAGCTCGACTCGCTAGTTGTTGTACCTTTTTGATTGTATTTTCCGGAAGTGCTGCAGGCGCAATAAGCTCAGCGCCTTCCTGGTCGAGGTACTTGGCCTCGTATGAATAAAACTCATGGCGGGGGCGGATTTCACCCGGAAGAGAAACCGAGGGAGGAGAACCGTCCAGCACAGAACATTCTATTTCCCGACCGCAGACTGCTTCCTCAATGATGACTTTCGTGTCGTAACAAAAAGCATTATCGAGAGCAATCCGTACTTCCTTGATAGTATTTGCCTTACGAATCCCAACAGAGGAACCGAGGCTTGCGGGTTTTACGAAAAGAGGGTAACCAAGATTGTTGCAGATAGCTTCAAGCTTGGTATGGGGGAATTCTTCCCGCCTTATTGCAACAAAGTGAGGCACCGGGAGGCTCCCTTCCCTTAACAGGCGTTTCATGACATCCTTATCCATTCCAATGGCTGATCCTGTTACCCCCGCCCCCACGTAGGGCAGGAGTGCCGTATCCAGGAGACCCTGTATGGTTCCATCTTCTCCACCCGGCCCGTGCAGGATGGGCAATACAACGTCCACCGGGTGCACGGGATATCGAGGAGGAGAGATCTCTATAAAAGCGTTTTTCCCTGCTCCCGGGATCAGTGCCAGGGGTTTCCCACCCTTCGTTCGGAGGTCTTCTAACTTTCCGGAAGAAAGGTAAGGAGTCGGGTCAGGCAAAAGAAACCACTCCCCTTCCCGGGTAATGCCAACAGATAGTAGATGATAACGGTTGGTATCAATTGATTCAAAGACGTTTCGTGCTGAGATGAGAGAAATTTCATGTTCGGCGGAACGACCACCGAAAAGAACCGCCAGGCGTAATTTCGAAGCTTTCATACGTTTCTCCCTTCAATTCAGGGGGCACTTAGCCGCGATCGGCATGCGCCGCCCTATGCCGAATGCCTTGCTTGTGACCTTGAGGCCGGGTGGTGCTTGCTTGCGTTTGTATTCACTGGATTCAACTGCTTTTGCAACCCATTCAACCGTTTCTTTTTCAAAACCCTTTTTCACTATCGCTTGTGGCGGGAGCATTTCTTCTATGTAAAGGGTAAGGATTTGATCAAGCACGGGGTAAGGTGGAAGGGTGTCTTGGTCAGTCTGATTAGGGCGTAATTCTGCAGAAGGGGGTTTTTTAATAATTGGAAGAGGAATTACAGGACGATCTTTATTAATGTGGTTGGCGAGCCTGTACACAAGTGTTTTGGGTACGTCTGAAAGAACGCTTAATCCCCCGCTCATGTCTCCATAGAGCGTGCAGTAACCGACGGCTATTTCACTTTTATTTCCAGTTGTGAGCACCAGGTATCCAAATTTGTTGGAAAAAGCCATGAGAATATTGCCCCGAATTCGAGCCTGGATGTTTTCCTCTGTAACGTCACTATCCCGTCCGCTGAAAGCAGCATTCAGTGTATTGAGATAACTTGAAAAAATATCATCAATGGGAATTACGTGAAAAGGGATACCCAGATTTTGCGCAAGAAGTTTGGCGTCTTTCACGCTTCCGGGTGAAGAGAAAGGAGAGGGCATTGCTATTCCATGAACGTTCTGTGGCCCCAATGCATCACATGCAAGCACACACACAACGGCTGAGTCTATGCCTCCGGAAAGCCCTATGGTAACCTGAGAGAAGCCACATTTGCGCACATAATCACGCACGCCAAGGATAAGAGCCTGGTGAACGGTTTCTAATGGATCTTCGGGAGAATACAATTCGATTTGTGTTGGACTGGTTGTATCAATGGTTTCCACGTGTTCACGAAAAGAAGGGAATACGGCCAGGGGATCTCCCTTGCTGTCAACGACCAAGCTGCGCCCATCGAAGACGAGCTCGTCGTTTCCTCCCACCTGGTTGAGATATAAAAAAGGGATTCCGTGACGGCGTGCATGGTCCGAAAGTATTCGGTAGCGCTGTTCCTCTTTGCCCATGGTGAATGGAGATGCTGAAATATTGATAAAAATCGTGGCTCCCTGCTTTGCGAGTTGATCGATTGGGTCATATCGATACAAAGTGCCAGTCGGCCAAAAATCAGGGTGGTTCCAGGCATCTTCACATATGGAAATTCCCAGTCTTTCTCCGGCGAAAGGAAAGGTTGCCACACTTTGGGCTGGTTCGAAATAGCGTGTTTCGTCGAATACATCGTATGTGGGCAGGAGACTTTTGGGTTGGTAAAAAATAAGCTTTCCCTTATGAATGAGAATTGCCGCGTTATAGAGGGATTTCCCGGTTTCCTTGCCGGTATTCATAGGGGCTCCCAGGAGAATACCGGTTTGAGGAAAGGAATGGGAATGTTCGATAATCTCATGGAAGAATTTTTCTGTTCTTTCGACAAACCACCTTCGTTCCAACAGATCCTTGGGAGGATAACCGGTGATAAAAAGTTCGGGAAAAATGACGAGATCAGGCTTCAGGGTTCTACAGTATAGTAATGTTTCCCGAAGCTTCTCCGTGTTTCCTTGCAGATCACCTATCATGGGATTGAGCTGTGCCAGAGAGATTTTCATATATTACCTCCAGGAGCATTCATTAGAGGAAGGGGAGAGGATCAGCCGAAACCAAGGGATGTGATCTTTTTTTCTATGATCGTTTTCAGGCAAGCATCAACAACTTTGGGATCATACAGTTTTTCCCTGTTTTTGGATATTTCTTCCATAACTTCCTGGTACCCTCGTTCAGAGCGGTAAGATCTTTGTGAAAGCATTGCTTCCACCACATCAGCCACGGCCATTATACGGGCTTGGGGAAGTATACGGTCATCCCTGAGACCATCTGGATAACCCGATCCATCGAGTCTTTCATGGTGCTGCCGGACAATTTTTGCTATTGGCCAGGGAAAGTCTATTGATTTTAAAATTTCGTAGCTCACAACAGGGTGTGATTGAATCATTTTGTATTCGATTTCACTCAGAGGGGTTGGTTTGAGCAGGATTTCTGTAGGTATGTATATTTTTCCTATATCATGCACGAGGCTTGCCAGATACAGGCAATCAATTTCTTCTTCATCCAAACCCATTTCCCTGGTTATGAAGCTTGCAAGTTGAGCAACCCTTTTCTGGTGTCCCGCGGTATAGGGATCTCGCATTTCAACCATTTTTCCCATCGCTTGAACGGTCCCGAAAACAATTTTTTCATGGCTTTCCTGGTGGTGTTTAAGGTCGATGGTTAAGCGCTTTGTCTCCGTGGTATCTTTTACTATCAGTACCTGCGCCCTTTTACCGTCAGGCCAAAGAAAAGGAAATTCACGGCACTTGTACCAGCAATTATCCACCTTATTGAGTGTTTCCCATTCGCATGGTGAATGTGTTATTTCATTGGGTGTCCATGGATTTCTGAAAGAATGGGATATCTGCTCATTTTTTAAGGGTGGGTTGTTACCGAAGTGGTTTTTCCATGCACTATTGATGAACAAAACATCTCCACTACCTTTTACGCCGATAAAAACAAGTTCTTCCATTTCTTCCAGGAACGCAAGAAATTTCTTGTGTTCCTGGAAGAGAGCTTCTTTTACCTGTTTTCTCAAATGTTTGTCGGGGATTGTATCGAGCAATTCCCGCCATTCACTCATATTTTGCCGCCTCGTTTTCTATTCTGTGCATCCGTTCTCACAGACACATCTGTAAAATATTAAGAACATCTTCCTTGTAAAGAGGTTTTACAGAACCCAACGGTCCCCTGCATACAGCTTTTTCAGCCATTTCTTCAAGTCGTTCAGGACCGATATTAACTTCCTTCAGGCTTACAGGCGCTCCTATTTTCTGAAACCATGCCTTGGTTTGCTCAATGGCGGACATTCCAAGTTCTCTGTCAGTCTTGCCATCGCGGGAAAGATCCCAAACCCGCTCACCGAAATGGGCGAATTTATGAGGGATAATATCCAAAACATATTTCATCCATTGAGGAAATATTATAGCGAGACCTGCGCCATGGGGGATGTCATATAGGGCACTCAACTCATGCTGGATATTATGCGTTGACCAATCATCATCTACCCCACTTTCAAGAAGGTGGTTCAGGGCAAGAGTACCCGCCCACATGATTACGGCTCTGGCGTCGTAATCATCACCTTTGCTGAGTACGCGGGGAGTATATTCGATTACCGTAGTCATGATTGCTTCGTTCATGCGATCCTGGATCGGAGACTCAGGCGTATTGTGGAAATACTGCTCGAAAAGATGCGCTAAGATATCACATATACCGTTTATGGTCTGATCACGGGGAACAGAAAAAGTGTTCACCGGGTCAAGAATTGAGAAAGTGGGGAATATGGCCGGGTCGACCACTGCCCATTTTTCCTCGGTCTCTTCATTGGTAATGACCGCGTTATGGTTCATCTCAGAACCTGTAGCCGCGAGCGTAAGGATCGTTCCCAAGGGGAGACCAGGCTTGGGGTTAGCTTTCTTGGTAAAGAAATCCCAGGGGTCCCCATTATACCGAGCTCCGGTAGCTATTATCTTTGAGGCGTCCAGAACACTCCCACCGCCAACGGCTAGAATAATGTCGATACCTTCCTTTTTACAAATATCCACGCCTTTTCGCACACTGGACAGGCGGGGGTTGGGCTGAATGCCCGAGAGTTCGAAAACCTCCATGTTTTCGACTCGGAGAAGGTTGATAACGCGATCATACAGGCCGGTCTTTTTAATGCTGCCTCCACCAAATGTGAGCAACACTTTTTTCCCGTAGCTTGCACACTCTTTTCCTACTCGTTCTGTTTCGTCTTTGCCAAAGAATACGCGTGTTGGATTGTATATTTCGAAATTGTTCAACGTGTGACCTCCAATCTAAATGCAGTGAATAGGGAGTAGGGAGTCGTGAGTAGTGAAAACGTTCAGAGTGGACTTCCCCAATTCCCTATTTTATAATGATTTACATCTTCGATACTACCACGCAGTGGCAGGTTTCCTCAACGCTCAACACGAAACTCTTGACCGACTTTTCATAGGCTACTTCCTCACGTCAATCCTCGCAGTGACGGGTTAAAAACATTCTGAATTCGGACTCCTGTCTTTCAACCCTATCTATTATATAGCAACATTACACATTGTGTACAACGCAATGGAGCAATGAGTGGTGCAAAGGTTACACTTGTTCGAACTGGTCACGTTGTGCTCCGCAAATGGGACAGGTCCATTGAAATGGAAGATCATCGAATGGAGTGCCTGGCTCTATTCCAGAATCCGGATCACCATACCGGGAGTCGTAGATATATCCACAAACTTTGCAGCGGTAGCGATCGAAAACACCCTGTTCCTCACCTGGTGAGGCATGGTAGGTCGCTGCGGTGCGTGGGACTTTACCACCCTTAACATCCCGGTAATAGGTATATAGCATAGGCTTGAGTTCCGGGTTTAAAAATTCTGCTTCCAATACTTCTCCTAAATACAGAAAATGTGTACCAGCATCGAGTTTGGATACCATCTTTGCTTCGAGGTAAGCCACAGAATGTTCGGTAATCACGGGTGCGCCTGTTTTCCCGATAAAATACTTAACGTTGGAGAATTTAGCCTTGTTTTTTCCGCTGAAAAAACCGTATAGGCCTATCAACTGGAGGGGTGTCTCTCTTTCCAATACAGAAACAGTGAACACACCTGAGCGATCAATTGCTTTATGTGTGAGGCTTTCCTTGTTGACGCTGGCGATAACCTGGTTGGGAAACGCTGTAACCTGAACGAGAGCGTTGATAATGAGGCCACTGGGCTCTTTTTCAGTACCAGAACAGAGTATATACATTCCGCAGTTCAATGTGAATAGCGCATCAAGATTCATATTCGACCTCCAATCTAAATGAATGGTAAATGTGTATATGCGTATATGAGAGAATGCGTGAATTACCAGTGATCGGTGATCATTGAACGGTAATCAGAAACTGATCGGTGAGTGAAATGTTTTACCATTCGATTCATCACAACTCACGGCCTTTCAGCACCTTCCCCATTTCCCCTGCTTTTCCTCATCCGTCTTACTTCTTACTCTTACATTTCACCTCTCACCGTTTTTAGGTTCCTCGCAGTGACGGGTTAAAAACATTCTGAATCCTGACGCCTTTGTAAATTGTACTTCACTAAACAGTTCCTGGTACAATATATGTATACAATAGCATAATTTTTCAACACCCTTCCTGGGAGGAGCCTGCGCTGTGAGTGGTGATCTCGACAAAAAAATTGAAATACTCGGTGGAGCCGCGCAATATGATTTATGTGGAGCATGCTTCCCTGGAGAGCCACGCAAACGAAGTCCTGAAGGAGGGTGGATTTACCCCTCTGTACTTCCGGATGGAAAGAGAGTGAACCTCCTGAAAGTACTCCTTTCAAATCATTGTGCTCATAACTGTTATTATTGCGCAAACCGGGAGGGTCGAATAGTACACCGGGAGCGTTTCAAGGCTGAAGAATTGGCTTTTATTTTTTATTCTCTGTGGCAAAAAGGGAAGGTGAGAGGGCTGTTTTTAAGCTCGGCTTCGGATTTCAACCCCTTTCGGACCATGGAAGAAATGCTGAAAACAGTTATACTCCTCCGTTCTCGCCTTCGTTTTTTCGGTTATATCCACCTGAAAATCCTGCCAGAATCACCGACGGACTATATAGATGAGGCGATGCGTTTGGCGACCAGGGTTTCTGTGAACATAGAATCACCTTCACCGCGACATTTGAAAAATATTGCTCCCCAGAAAGATTTTTCACGAATATGGAAACAATTTGACATCATCAGGAACAACCAGAGAAAAGGGTTGAAAACACGAGCGGGATTTACTACTCAACTCGTTGTTGGTGGAGCGGGTGAAACCGACCGAGACATCATTGATACCATTACCAGGCTTTACCGGGATTACTCGATGGCAAGAGCCTACTACAGCGCTTTTCAGCCCATATCAGGGACACCTTTGGAAGAGCGTAAAGAAGGATCTATCTTACGTGAACACCGCTTGTACCAAGTCGATTTTCTTTTACGCAAGTATGGTTTTAATAAGGATGAATTAGTGTTGGATGAACAGGGAAATCTTCCACTCGTTGTCGATCCGAAGAAAGCATGGGTCCTCCAACACCCGGAGAAATTCCCTCTCGAAGTGAATAAGGCTTCTTCTACCGAACTTTTACGGGTACCCGGTATCGGTCCGATTTCAGCCCGTCGAATTCTTGCCAGGAGGCAAGAGACACCCATCAGGAACAGTGAAGAATTGCGGGGTATGGGAATTCGCATCAATGTCGCGGCTCCATACCTCTTAGTCAATGGGAAGAGGGTTTCACATCATTCTGTTCCATATCTCCCCCTGTCTTCTCTCTTTCAAGCGGGTGAGCCACTGGTTTGCGGGAAAACGGTTTAACAAAGGCAGTGAAAAGTCAAAAGAAAAAAGCAAAGGAGGCAATATGGTATAATTTTTTATCTAATATGTGAGTAGCCCCTTGTTTCTTACTGCATTACGAAGGGAGGGCGATTCCGCTGCTGGATAATGGTTTTTCCGGAACTGAAAGAGAAACCCTGGAACATGTTCTCGAACTCGCCATTCGTCTTTCCAGCGCTGAAACAGGCTCTATTGTTCTCCCGATGGAGAATGGTAAACTCATTATCGCCGTGGGAAAGGGATTGCTGGATAAGTATATCGGAACCCCGATCGAAGAGGGGGAAAGTATATCATGGCAAGTATTCCAAACGGGAAAATCGATTGTAATTGGTAAGGAGGACGAGCATTTTTCATCACGAAGGCGGGAGAGACAGCCTTATTCAATCTCACTGCCCATTAAAAGGGAAGATGGTCGGGTTCTGGGTGTATTAAACCTGAATCGCTCCCACGCAGGTTACAAGTTGGAGGGAAAGTCGCAGCTCGATGCACTGACGAATAATATTGCTCTTCTGCTTGAGGAAAGTTATCTTCGGCGTGATAGGGAACGTGTTTTAGTAGCACTTTCTGAGATTACTTCTTTCTTTGGATCGGTCTCTTTTATAAGCGAGAATAAAGAAGTTTTTCAAAATGTTTTTTACTCGGTAAAAATACTTACCGGCATTAAGCGGGGCGCGGTATTCAAAATGTCCAGGAAGCGGCCATATGTCATTTTTTGCCAGGATTGGCCAACATCTTTTACCTGGAAGAATATCACCTCCTTTCATGAGGGTATAAGAAAAAGTGTCTCAAAAAATGAGGTCACGAGTGTACAGGGTGAAAAACACGTCTTGTTGACTATACCCATGAAATCAGATCATGATGGGGATTATGTTTTTTTGGCAATTCAGGAGGCCGGCATAAATCTTATGGACTATCTTGTACTTTCCGTGGTGGGGAAACTGGCAAGCTCCTCTCTACAAAATCTCTATTTGTTTGGAAAGACGAAGCGTTTGGCGAGGATGATGGAACGCAACCGCTTGGCACGTGAACTTCACGATGGTCTTGCCCAGATTCTAGCTTCGACCCAGATATACCTTCACTTTCTGGAAAAAAATATTCCCAATGAAATTGAAGAAACACGGAAGATTCTCGATAAAATAAAGAATTTAAACAGTTTGGGAATTGAAGAGTCACGGTTTATAATTTCCGAACTCAAGGGAAAACCAGTCTATCTCCTGCGGGTTGCTGAAAAGGTTGAAGAAGTGGCAAAAGTCTTTACGCATCCTGGGTTCGATCTGGAAACCAGCATTGATGTGGGGTCTGGAAAGGTTTCTTTTGGTTCCTTCAAAATGATAGCCATGGTAGTTCAGGAAACATTATCAAATATCCAAAAACACGCACATGCGCGTTATGCGAAGATACAATTATACAACAATGAGAGTACGCTGGTGCTTTGTGTGGAGGACGATGGTGTAGGTTTTGACAGCACCCACATTTCCCGGCGCAGGGACGGTGAACACTTTGGTTTATCCAATTTACGGGAGAGAGTACGCTTGCTGGGGGGAAGCTTACGCATACATTCCCGTCCTGAAAAGGGTACGAGAGTAACGGTACGTATTCCCTTGGCAGAAGAGGGAGGAATGAGAAATTGAAGGGGGAGAGAAGTTGATGAAGCACAAAATCGCTCTGGTGGATGATCATCCCATATTCCTGGCCGGTCTCAAAAGCCTGTTGGAAGAAGAGGGGGATTTCCAGGTAGTCTGCACTTCCCAAAGCGTAAAGGAGGCGATGGAAAATATACCTGGGCAGGAGGTCGATTTGGCGCTGGTCGATTTTAATATGCCCGGCAAAAATGGTTTGGAACTCTTACGCCTTTTGCGGGGTACTTCCCCTGAAACAATGGTGGTTATGCTCACAGTTGAAGAGGACGAAGAGGTAATCTCCCGTGCCATGAAGGATGGAGCCAAGGGATATATCCTGAAACAGGATTCTCCGGAAAGCTTGATCAAGAGCATCAGAGCGTGTCTCAACGGAGAAATACTGTTGAGCGAGCGAATTTATATGAAAGTAATCGATGTTCTTCGACGTAACGCTCCGCCGGCACAAGAAGATTCCCTTGTTATTTCGAGGCTTTCCCCCCGTGAAGTGGAGATAGTCCGTCTTATTGTGCAGGGAAAGAATAATCCTGAAATTGCCCGTGAACTTTTTATCAGTGAAAGTACGGTAAAAAATCATATTTCCAGCATCTTGCGAAAACTCGCAGTCAAGGACAGGGTGGAGTTGGCAATTCTCGCGGTGCGGGAGGGAATACGATGATGAACTCTAACTTCCTTTACAAAGGAGCTCCCCAGCCACTGTGTGGCGGCATCGAAGATGAAAATCAGTATTCAGGATTCCATATTCAGAATGTTTTTCGTCCGTCACTGCGAGGAGCGAAGCGACGCGGTAGTCTATGCTTGTGTGTACGCAAAAAGCATAGATTGCCACGCACCACATACCGGTGGTGCTCGCAAGACAAGAGAAATAATGAGCCGTGAACTGTAAGAAGTGGGGTCTTTTACTCCTCACGGTATTTTACAGAGGAGGGCATCATGAGTAAGATGACATTGCGGTCACTGGTGGAAGAAGTCAATGATTTACCCTCCATACCTGTGATTCTTCAGCGCGTGATTGATCTGACCGATGATCCCGATTCCACCGCTCAAGACATCAACGATGTCTTGAGCCAGGATCAGAGCATGACCGCAAAGGTGCTCAAGTTGGCAAATTCTGCTTATTACGGCTTTCCCAGGAGAATTCCTACTGTGACTGACGCCACAATTCTCTTGGGATTTCAAACAATCCGAAGTATTGTGATGGCTGCTTCCATGAGCGATTTGCTGAGTAGAAAGTTAGAGGGGTGTGCCCTTGCTCAGGGTGAATTGTGGAAACACTCTCAATCCTCTGCCATCACCGCTCGCATGCTTTCGCTCGAAGCGCGTTTTCCGGGTGCTGAACTGGCATACATGGCAGCGCTCCTGCACGATATCGGCAAGGTGGTGTTCCCTTCTTGAATAAAGGAAGAGTTTTTCAACGTTTGGTAATATTTCTTACCCTGGCTCTTTTTGCTGTTCTGACTCTGACCGGATGTAGCGGAGGAGTGATTGCTCCTCCGCTCCCAACTGATTTACCTCCACCTGAATCTTCCCCTCTTCCCACTCATCCCCCAGCAGCTACTCCCGCTCCGCTCCCGCAAACAGGAGTAACGTATGAAGATCAGTTGGTCATACAATATGGTTGGAGTAAAAATGAGGTTGTTCGTTGGAAGGATGGATATGTTGACGTGTATGATACCACCGGCTATCCGTTTCTTTCCCAAGTGCTGGAGCAATGGAACGAAATAATTGGAGGAACGGTAATCTTCAGGCTCAGTTCCAATCCAGCCTCCCCCGTGCGCGTCGCTTACGATAATACCCTTTCATTTTACGGGTATTGTGGTATAACCAAGGTTGCATTTAAAGGAACGGCCATAGCTGAGGCAGAAATTCTGATCAATCCCTTCGATTTAGTTTGTCCGTTGCAGTCCACCTTCCTGCACGAATTCGGTCATGTGGTTGGTTTTGCCGGTCATACCACGGATGGCGGAGTAATGGATGCCTACAACACAGGAAGCACCGAAATCACTCCCACAGTTGAAGTCATGTTGAAAAGGTTATACGAGCTTCCAGTCGGATACAGCTGGAATCCCGTGGGCCGTGAATTGGGAGAAGTGTTATGGGAGACCACAAAATACTTTTAACGTGCCTCCGCTATACGAATTGAAGTGCAGGCTGCGGCACTCGTCCAGCAGGTGGTAGAAGACCTTCTGGTAGAGCTCCCAGGGACGGTGTTCGTTGGCGTAGGAGAGGGTGGAACGCTTGGGTGCTCCCTTTACCTCCAGCTGTTTAAGCTTGTCCAGGCAGGTGGCCAATCCCCCGCATATTTCCCGCAGGGAGTGGGCCTGATCCAGCTGAAAAAAGAGCATGGCGACAAACTGGTCCCAGGAGGAGAATCCCTTGGTTCTCCATTCCGATCCGGTATCCCGTACCGCCCTACGAAAATCATTTTTGTTGAAATCTCCCGAATCTGGCCGAACATGCTGCTACACTTATTCATGGGAGGCTTCCTTTTGGGTTCTTTGGATTGTTTGTGCTAAACACCAATGTACCCGATGGAGGTCTTCCTTTCAATGGATTTATTTCCGGTTAAAGCTGTTTTGGACAAGGGTGGTAAAATATGGAATATAATATGTAAATATTTCATAAGTAGATTTGGGTATAATCTATGGCAGCTGCCCTTTTGTTATATAATCTAGGGCGAGGTGTCAAGAAATGAAAGTAGGTAAAGATAAATACCGCTTGTTGAAGGAACACATGATGGATGGGTATGCCTACCACCAGATTGTAAGAGACAGCTCCGGTACCTCCGTGGACTACATCTTCCTCGACGTGAACCCGCTCTTTGAGACTGTTACAGGCCTAGCCAGGGACGATATTCTTGGCAAGACGGCTACTGAGGTGCTGCCTGGAATAAAAGAATCCGGTGTTGACTGGATTGGCACTTACGGGCAGGTAGCTATAGCCATTGATAACGCGGAACTGATTCATACTATGGCGAACACAAATTTCAAACTGATCCAGGCCTATGACAATGCCACCACGAAAAATGGGACGGCACAGGTTATCCCCGGGGGCTCAAGAGAAAGGAAATCCCCCTGGCTGCGCGCATCTTTGCCGTGGTGGATGTTTATGACGCCCTCACCAGCGACCGTCCCTACCGCAAGGCCTGGACGAGGGAAGAGACCCTTGCATATATCCGCCAGCAAAGCGGTAGCCACTTCGATCCAGAAGTGGTGGAGATGTTTTTTAAGGAGGTGAAGTAATAGTGGACTGTTATGAGAAAAATGGTCACCTTAAGGAGAGTACCAAAGAGGTTTCAAAGTTTGGAGATGAAAAAGGAAAAACAAAAAAGGTGCTGGAGTATGTCAATACATGCCAGCAGTTTTCCCCAAGCAACATAGAATACCGATTTTTTACAGACTCAGTCAAAGAACTGTCCGGGGCTGCTTTAGTGGGGTTAAATCTTGTATCAGAAGAGGATAAAAGCAAGACAACTGTCAAAGCAGTTTCCGGAGCCCCGGAACTATTATCCCGGCTACTGGATACTTTAGGTTTCAATCTGGAAGGCACTGAATGGGAAGCTAACTATGAAGAAATAAAAATAAGCGAGAAAAACAAGCTGATCTATTTTTCATCTTTCAAGGAAATTGGATATTATGATTTCTTACCTCGCTTGGCTCCTATACTTAAAACGTTAGAAAAGCTTTTACTTCCAGGCGGCCTGTATGCTATAGAATTTGCTTATCAAGGAGAATTTCTGGGTATTATTACCCTGATCATGCCCAGGGGTAAGGCTTTAGAAAATAAAGAGCTGGTAGAGCTCTATATTAGTCAGATAGCAAGCACGATAAAACGTCTGCGGGCAGAGAATAAGCTGCAGCAAAAAGTGAATGCTTTACGGGAAAGCGAAGCCAAGTTCAAGGCTTACATGGAAAAATCTCCTCTTGGTATTTTTGTGGCAGATAATGAAGGGCATTACATCGAAGTAA
>SKXZ01000136.1 GCA_007128145.1 Candidatus Nitricultor lacus
CATCGAGCGTCAACAAGTAAAACCATCTTTTTTAAGGAGCTCCCCTGCCACGTCGTGGCAGCATCAAATATGTTAAATGCAGTTGAGGGTTTGGGTATTTTTTTCACTACTCACGACTCCCTACTCACTGCATTTAGAAAGGAGAAAAACGAAAATATATCACATCACCGTCTTGTACCTGGTATTCTCTCCCCTCCAGGCGCACCTTTCCCTCGCGTCGAAGAGACTCCAGGGAACCTGCAGCTGCCAGTTCAACGTAATTCACAACCTCCGCCTTAATGAAACCTTTCTCCATGTCGGTATGGATTTTTCCCGCTGCCGTAGAAGCATGTGTACCAGCAGGTATTTCCCAGGCTCTCAATTCTTTTTCGTTAAACGTAAAAAAAGTCACTAACCCCAACGCCCGGTACACTTCCTTTATCAGCAGAACCAGACCTGATTCCTCAACTCCGTATGCCTGTAAAAAAGATACTCTCTCGGGGTGGGTCAGCTCAACAAGCTCCTCTTCCAGTTTAGCGTGCACTTTAAGTAAGGTAACATTATTCAAGGGTTGAGTTTGCCGAAGGTGTGTTACAAGCCTGCACGAATCTTCTCCCTCATCACAGTTAGCTACATGCACCACCGGTTTTAGGGTAATGGGTTGGGAAGAACGTAATATAATTTTTTCTTCATCGCTCAAAACCATTTTACGCAAAGGAACAGCATTATCCAAAGCCTTGAGACATCGATCAAGCACAGTATACTCAAATTCTATCGATGTATCTTTTATCTTGTGAGTTAGTTCACGCGCCCTGGAAAAACGGCGATCCAAGACCTCACGGTCGGCCAGAAGAAGTTCGATTTCGATCGTTTCTAAATCCCGTGCAGGATCAATCCCTCCCATAACATGGGCTACCTGGGTATCATTGAAAAACCGCAAAACGTGAACTATTGCATCTACCCCTCTCACTTCACTGAGAAATTGGTTCCCCAATCCCTCTCCCTGGCTTGCTCCTTTAACCAGACCTGCCACATCAATAAACTCAACCGTAGCTGGCACCACCCGAGGAGGAGAAATAATGCTGCTTAACTTTTCAATTCGTTCATCCGGTATTTCAACCACTCCCCGGTTAGGATCTATAGTAGTAAACGGGTAAGGAGCAGTTGGAGCATGCTGTCGAGTAAGAAGGTTAAAAAGTGTTGTTTTTCCGGAATTCGGAAGGCCGATAATGCCCGCTTTTACTCCCATGTGCGCATCATACCTCGATACGGCTGTCCTGAGGTTTGAGGAGCTTTTCTCCCCTGCGTATTTCCCTGATTTTTCTTTCAAGTTCCCTGCGGGGAACCATAACAAACCGTTTGCATCCCACGCACTTCAAACCTATATCCACTCCCAAGCGTGTTACTCTCCATTCCCGGCTCCCACAGGGATGGGCCTTTTTCAGGGTCAGCACATCATCGACTTGAATACGAAGAATATTCACGTGTTTCCCTTTCGCTCATATTTTCCTCATCCTGAAAATATGGACAGGCGAAGATCACTGTATATCAGGAATAGGTTTCTTGGCTTACTACTTTTTCCAGGGGGCGTCGGGGTGTAGGTTGAGGATTTTTTACCGGATATCCTAGTGGGGTTAACGCCACCACCCTAATCTCCTCTGGAATCGAACAAATCTCTTTTATCTTGTTCTCGTCAAAATCACCAATCCAACAGGTGCCAAGGTTTTTATTCCAGGCAGCCAGTGTTAAGTGATCCATTGCTATGGCTACATCAATAGGCCAGCTCTCCATATATCGTCCGATAAATCCTCCTTTTCCAGTTGCACAGGCTACCACAATCACAGGAGCTTCCCCGATAAACTCCTGACCCGATGCTTGAGCTAAAAGACGTCTCCTTTTTTCATTTCTGACGATAATGAACTTCCAAGGTTGCAGGTTCTTTGCAGAAGGAGCGAGATGAGCTGCATCAAGGATTTCCTCTATATCCGGCCACACTACTTCTTCAGGCCAGAATTTGCGAACACTGCGCCTGTTTCTCACCACTTCCATAAAGTCCATTTTCTGTCCCTTCTCTCAAATTACAGATTGGCTGCAACCTGCCGCGGTATACGTATCTCCGTATATGGTTGCAAATTGTGAACATCATCAATTATGTCCTTGTTGGCTTCCAATATCACTTCCCATTTCGTTCCGTCCTGGTAATATCTCCTGGCAATGTTCCATAAATTGTCCCATGGAAGAATAACATAAGAAGTGTACTTGGATACCTCTTCAAGTTGCATTGTGAGCTCCTGGACACGTTGTTGCAGAAGCTCTATTTGTCGAAGCCTGTTAACCAATTCTCTCTCCAAGCGGGCTGCTTCCCTCTCTATGCGTTCCCTTTCTCTTTCCAACTCGGAAACCTCTATTTCGTGTTCTCGAGCTCCTCTCAACCTTTCTATTTCCTCATCGATGAGGGCAACTTCCTCTCGCCTGGCATCCAATTCCCTTTGCAATATCTGTTTTTCGTCGCCAAGTCCCTCTATTTGTTCTACCAGTTCCTCTTTCTGCTGGTCAAGAAGATCCAGTTCCGCCCCAGTGAGTTCGGCTATCTCATGCCTTTCCAAATGTTGATACAAATCTTCGATATTTTTCTGTATTTCCTGTCGTTCCTGCTGCAAATTTTCCAGACTGTCCATTACTGCTTCGATCTCAGGAAAGGTAACCTGATCAAACCTTTCAAGCATGGCTTCGACATGAGTTTCCAAAGTTTTTATTTTTCCCTCCATGGCTTCTATCTTGCTTTCAAGGTCAATTCGTCCTATATCATGGCTGAACACCTCAAGAGAGGCCAGCCTTTCTTCCACCTGTTCAAGAGATTGTTCGACTTCCTGATGTAATGACACAACAACTTCATCGCTTACTACTTCTTCCAGTAATTCATCACGGACCGCGATCACAGACTCCCGGATTTGCGTAATCTGCGTGTCCATTAATTCGGTGAATCCTTGCCATGTTCCCTCCAGAACATCCAGGGATACCCTGAGTTCGCTGAGTGATATCTCAGCATCTTGCAATCGTTCATCCAGCATATCCCTGGAAGCAACCAAATCTTCCAACTGCCCTTGCAACTTCTCTATGTCTTCAATAGGAATGTCCACTTCTTCTTCCAGTATCTCAATACGTTGTCGTACCTCAACAATGGCTTGATCTTTCAGAGTCAACCTTTCCATCAGTTCTTCCCGTTCCTTTGCCAGTTCTTCGATCTCGCTGGCAAGCTGCGCCCTTTCTCTGCCAGCTTCGGCAAGGGCAACTCTGATATTTTCCAGTGCAACTTGATCAGGAATATCTTCCAGGAGGTGTCCCAGTTTTTCTTCTACTTGCTGAGTCAAATCTCCGGGTAAAACTTCAATCTCTTCAGAAATACTCTCTATTCTTTCTTCTATACTAAAAAACATGGTCCTCAAGTCAATATCCAAGGAACCAAGTGATCGTTCAAGTCTTTCAACAACTTCGCGTTGCTCCTCAATTCCGTCCCAGAGTTGTTCTTCGGAAGCAAAAGCACGAGAGATTTCTTCTTCGAACGCTGTCACTCGGTCAGCCATCTCGGTCATCTCAGAACGTACCGCTTGTTGAATGGTTTGCAACTCTTCAAACCTTTCGCCTTGAAGGGCGGAAAGGTCATCAACTTCTTCATCCAAGGCCTCAAGACTTCTCAAGGCCTCCTCAAGTTTTGCCTCAAGTTCTGAGCTTCTCTCATTCGTGCGTTCACGCAGGGCGGTCATCTCATCCCTGAATCGGCTCATTTCGGCCATAAGGGTTTCACTGAGTTCCGCCAGTTCGTCAGGCGTGAGGGCCTCTTCTGCCACAAGGGCTATCTCCTGAACGAGCTCTTCGAAGTGCTGGATATCTTCACTGACCTCTTCACGAATCAGAGATAATTCTTCGGTCATGCTTTCTTTTTCCTCGATAAGCTGGTTCCGAAGGTTATCAACTTCATTTTGAAGATTATCCATAACTTCCTGCAATGCTATGCGCTGACTGCCAAGACTTTCTCCCAGCACTTCCAATTTCACGCGAAATTCATCCCGTTCACTTGAGGCTTCCTGTAATGTTGTTGCAATTTCTGAACGTGCTTCCTCTATATTCTTGCGAATATCCGCAACTATGACATCTACGTAATTGAGCACTGCTTGAAAACGAACGTCAATACTGAGAGAGTCCATTTCTCCCCGAAGGGTTTCTATCTCCTCAGTCAACACCTCAGTTACTACCAATACATTATCCAGTAATTCCTCCAACCCGTCGATTCGCTGATCACCAATAAGAACCCTCTGTGACAAATCAGACACATTTTCCTCAAGCAAACCTATTTGTTCGCTCAAACCACCTGATGCCATGACAACTTCCTCGATTGATAAAGTCAATTCCACTATCTGCTGAGAATGAATACTCATTATATCCTGCTGAGAAAGAAAATTCTCTTCCAGGGAATGAAGGCGGTCCTCTTGGATAATAAGCTGGTCTTGGATAGCAACCGCAGTTTCCTCTCCCCGCAAAACTCGCGCCTGTAATTGACTCATATTTTCAGCGAGTGACTCGACAATGCCATCGGTTTCGCTAAAACGCTCTTCGAGAGAGGCAACATCCTGATCAAGCTGCTCTAAATTCAATAATCTCCCCTCTACTGAAGCCATGAGATCCCGGAATTCATCGAGATCCTCAGGAATCGCTTCCATCGTATCTCCAACGTGTCGCAACCGGGTTTCTTGTTGCTGGATGCTTTCCTCGGTTATCGATAACCTACCCGTCAACGCCGGGTAAAGCAACACCCAAAACACCAGAGCCAAAGCACCTAAAACCAGAGCAACAATCGCCAGTAGGGAAACCTGACTCTCTTTCACAAAATGTCAACCTCCTTTGTAAATGCAGTGAATAGGGAGCAGAGAGTCGTGAGTAGTGGAAAAACACCCAAACCCTCAACTGCATTTAACATGTTTGATGCCGCCACAAAGTGGCAGGGTAGCTCCTTTGTAAATGCTTGACTAATGAATAATAAGACGAAAGGCTGAATTCACACGCTCAAATACCTGGTAATCCTCGTTCATTGCCGGGGGAATCACATTCCCGAGAAAACACACTACCAATAATATTCCCAAAACAACGGTCAAGTACAACAATGCATAATTAAATTTCTGTTTAGTTCCTAAATCATTATTCCTGCCCCAGGAAGGCAAAACACGCCACGGATATTTCACTCTTGACGTTCACTCCCAACTCCGCATTATAAGTTCGTTCATTCGTTCATAATCCTCGAATATACAGCACGGGCAAAATCTTTTTTGGTGCTCCGGTCAACAAATTTCAATGCGGCAAGTACTTCCAATTCTTCTTCAGTTAGGGAGCCATTTCTGGTCAAACGGCTCAGTTCAGGAATCCGAAAATGTGATAAGTACAAAGACGCAATGAGATAATCTCTCCCCTCAGCTGTACGTACCTTTGCCTCCAGTCTATCAGCCACCGAGAGTTCACCAGAACGGTATAGTTCCACAACTTCCTCTCCAGACCGTCCAGGTATATGTTTAAATACTGTATGAATAACAATATCACCTATGTTTTTCCCTGCCTTGACTTCTTCCCTTGCTTCCCAAAGTAAGGGTGAAAAGTCAATGTTCTCCTCACCCAAACCAACCTTCAGTTCCCGAATCTCAATATCCATCTCCTGTAATTTTTTCAAGGCTCTCTCCAGTACTGCCTGGCGAGGCTCCCTCTGAGGTCTTTCCTCCTGCAGGGGAACACGAGGTTGTATTTCTTCTTCTGTTTTGCGAGGAGGTGGTTGAGAAACAGTTTCTTCACTTTCTGGAGGAGGCTTTGAAGAACGGGGAGCGACTTTTTCTATTACGACCTCTTCGTCACCGGTTGTACGCTTCCAAAAAGAACCTCGCTCTTTACCGGTTTCTGGTTCTGCAGGCACTTCTTGATCACGGGAAAATTCACGTTCCCGGGGAATTCGTCCCCATTTGCGCTTGGTCTCAAGTTCCGATGGAGAATCATCTGCTGTTTTTGGTTGTGAGGGGGCCGAAAAACGGCTCACTTTGGAATCCTTTTTCCGCTCCAAGCTCATCCTGGAACGGGGTTTTTTTGGTTCCTCAAAGTCATCATAATCGTCCTGTTGCCACATTTTTTTCTCCCGGGAACTCTCACGCAGAATAAGGATGATACTAATCAATATAGCCACAATAAGAATGGCCAGAATCAACCCTATTATATCTTGGACCCTCAAGCCCTCCATAACCTCACCTCACTGCTCCTTCCGGTCAAAATACACATTTTTCCCATGCGCGGATAACGGAATACCCAAAACCACATCGTCATTAATCATGTCCCTCTTTCTTGCTATCATACCGATACGATACATGATTCGATTATCAACATTTAGAATCGAAGCGGTTTTTACAGCTGAACCAACAGCGATTCCCAAATCCACAAGGCGAAAAGCACATTGCGGTCCTTTGAATTGACTCTTGTTTTCCGGTAAAAGTTCTGTACACAGGTCAAACCCACATGCTCCACAATTAAGACCCAAGGGCTCGGCATCTTTAATACCCACTAAAACTACCGCATCTGAGGCAAGAACATTACGTCCGTCACGAATGAAACCGTTTATGCCATTCTCTTCACCCCATCGAACCATGGCTTGGCCGATCTCGGTCACCTTATCTCCTTCAAGTACTTCAATGGTTACAAAATCTTCCCCTTTTGACTTCGGAGCGGTTCGGGCAGATACTGCCATGAAGCGAGCTATATCGATTATGGCTTCTTTCATCCTGTTCCCTCCCTTAAAAAGAGATCTCTGTCTTGACAATATCTTTCTCCCACTCACACGAGCGTGAAAATACAGTCTACCCGTCTAGAGGACATTCCAGGAAAGACGCAAACTGACTCACAGTTTCTCCCTTATTTGCTTTCCATATTACACTATTTTCGACAGGATACCAATGCTCTCCAGGAAATAATCAGTGATGGTTGGAGGATGAAATTATTTTGCTGTTATGTCTTAACAGGCCTTTTTATCATCGGGAAGATACGGTGTCTTTATGAACACCCCACGCAGCGAATGCCGGGGTGACGCGACCAAGTCGTGTCGTTCTCCCGGCTCAAGCCTGCAACCTGTTCCTGCCTCTACAGGAACCTCTTTCCCATCTACCACGAATTTCCCTTCCCCTTCCAATATGAAGAATGTTTCTTCAACTTGCTCATGATAATGGGCACCCATTTTTTCACCAGGCCTCAATACCACCACACCCCAGTCAAGCCGAGGTCCACGAAAAAGATATTTAATTCCCCAATCTCCATGACGAAAGGGCATGTCTTTTTCTTTTACTAAATCCATACCATCATCCTCCCCGATAGTCTCTCCGCTTTTATAACGCTTGACTTAACAGGACGTAAATATCATTCATTTTTATTGGACGAGGGTTTTCATGGATATTTCGGCTTACTGCTTCCTCTCTAACCACTCCTTCAAGCATGTTTTCAGTGACACCCCACTCACTCAGGCGTGTCCGTAAAGCTATTTCTTTCATCATCTTTTCAAATGCCTCTGCCAAATCTAAAGCACGTCCTGTTCCTGAAGATGGTACTTGAACAGTCTCTGCCAACCGTGTATACCGTTCCTCCAATATCTCAGAGTTATAGCGTATCACATGAGGAAGAAACATCCCACATGCTTCCCCGTGAACCACCCCAAACTCAGGGCCAACGATATGTGACAATCCATGCGCAGGTCCTGATGAAGAATTTGCAAAAGACATTGCGCTTAACAGGCTTCCCCGGGCTACCTTCTCGCGTGCGTTTTGGTCATCCCCTCTATGAACCGCTTGTGGTAAATGACCCCATAAAAGAGCGACGGCTTCTAAACCCAATACATCGCTTACCGGATTGCAGTGGGGACTGGTATAGGCCTCAATCGCCTGCACCAGCGCATCAATACCCGATGTTGCCGTAAGGTAGGGACTCATGGTATGCGTGAGAAGTGGATCGGTAATCACAACCCTCGCAATAAGATCTGTGCTTCGTAAACTTCGTTTCAGTTTTTTTTCGCAATCTGTAAGAACCGCATTGTTGGTCATTTCC
>SKXZ01000139.1 GCA_007128145.1 Candidatus Nitricultor lacus
AATTATAAAAACAAAAAAAGCCCATCCATAATGAGCTCTTGTCATGGGGCACCTCCTTTTCCATGATTTATCTGCATAACCGTAAAATCAAAAACCCCCTCCCTATTGATAAAAACAGATACATACCTCCTTTCTGCAAGCGCGCCATTATCGCCTTATACTCATTCTGAATATGCATATGGAAAACAACCTGTTTTCAGAATTATATCATTTTCGAACACATTCAACATCTTGAGAGCTATAACAAGAGACAGAAGGTTGTGGTAAAAGGTTTCCCGATGTATATGGGTCGAGACATTCAAAAATAATTTTAATTTCTTATTTTCAGAGGATCCCTTCGCCTAGAAGCGCTTCGGTAAGATTTTTATATCCTACAACTTCTACATTGTGTGGCAATGATAAACCACGATTGATTTGGTGATAATCAGATAAGATTACTCGGGTTGCTCCACTGCGTGCTGCTTCAGATATGCGAGAGTCAAACATATAACCCGCTCTGATTTCTCCGTTTAAACCAACCTCACCAAGATACACTGATTTTTGATCCATCTTTTTTTCTAAACGGGAAGAAGCCAGGCTGAAGCAGACGGCAAGATCAGTAACAGTTTCGGTTACACGCATACCCCCAACAATATTCAGGTAAATATCTTGGCGGTTAAAGCGAATGCGTGAACGTTTCTCCAGAACGGCTACTAAAAGTTGTAACCTATTGAAATCTATCCCTAAACTTACTCGCCTGGGTATATCAAGAGATGTAGGGTTTACCAAAGACTGCACCTCTATAACCAAAGCTCTTTTACCTTCAGAGAGAACAGTACGGGCTGTACCACTCTCTCCCCCCTGATTTTCGGTTACAAAGAATTGCGAAGGGTCAGCCAGTTCAACCAATCCATTTTCCTGCATCTCCAGCAAGCCAACTTCCTGAGTCGAACCAAAACGATTTTTGACGCCTCTTAAAACGCGTAATGGTTTCTGGGGTTCTCCTTCCAAATACATTACAACATCCACCAGGTGCTCAAGTGTACGGGGTCCGGCAACCACTCCTTCCTTGGTCACATGGCCTACAAGAAAAAAAGCTATATTCCGCCGTTTGGCTACCTCCATAAAACGCACATTCAAATCACGTATCAGGGCGATACTTCCAGGGAGAAAATCCAATCCTTCCCGGGAAACATTCTGTATGGAATCTACAACCACCAAACGAGGAGCTATCTCATCGACCGCATGGATTATATCATCGAAACTATCGGTAGCCAAAAGGTAAAGATTCGCGCTCTTTTTTACTCCCAACCTTTGAATGCGAATAAATAATTGATTCAAGGATTCTTCGCTGCTGACATACAGGGTACGTACTTCGTTACGGGATACTCCCGCTGCCAATTCCAAAAGCAGGGTCGATTTACCGATACCGGGGTCACCACTCAACAAAGTGAGGGAACCTTCAACCACCCCTCCACCAAGAACTCTGTCCATCTCGGAAAATCCAGTAGCTATCCGGCGATCCGTAACAAGATCTTTATCTGTTATCTCATCCAAACTGATAGGCCGTGTTCGAGGTTTTGACGAGGGGTTCCCTTTTTTACTCGGTGACGCACTTTGTTCATCAAAAGTATTCCACTCTCCACACTGGGGACAACGTCCCATCCAACTGGGAGTGGTGTGTCCGCAATTCCTGCATACATGAACCGTTTTCGACATTCTTTTCGGAATCCTTTATGAGCTGAATTTATGCATAAAAAAACCGGGTCCGGGAGGACCCGGTTTTCGAATATCACCAGTCTGATTATAGTCCTGTTTATTATTTCATACGCACTGGTTCTTCTGAGGAAAGCTCCATTGAAACCACCCGGTTGAAACTGAGTGTGTTGTTTTCTCCCATTCCTACCAGAATGCGATCCCCCGGTTGAAATGTGCCTTTTAAAATACGGTCTGAAACCGGGTCCTCAACCAAGCGCTGGATTGCTCTCCGTAAGGGTCTTGCTCCAAAATTGGGATCATATCCTTCCCGGGCAATGAAACCTCGTGCTTCCGGAGTGATTTCAATTTCCATTTCCTGATCTCTCAACCTTGTGCGAGTTTCCTTCATAAGGAGATCTACGATCCTTTCGATTTCGTCTTGCTGTAAAGGCTTAAAAACTATGATCTCATCCACACGATTCAAAAATTCAGGAGTAAAGGCACGCTTTACCTCATCCATCACGTTGCGTTTGATATCTTGATAAGGAATACCTTCTTCTTTTTTCTCCCCGAAACCAATCGACGTTTGAGCAGTGATGGTACGTGCACCCAAATTCGAGGTCATTATGATGATCGTATTCTTGAAGTCTACAACCCTGCCCTGGGCATCCGTCAATCTCCCTTCCTCAAGAATCTGGAGAAGAACATTGAAAATCTCAGGGCTTGCTTTTTCTATTTCGTCAAACAAAACCACGGAGTAAGGCCTGCGCCGAATTTTTTCAGTCAGTTGGCCACCTTCATCATAACCGACATAACCAGGTGGAGAACCGACCAGTCTGGATACATTGAATTTTTCCATGTATTCAGACATATCGAGCGTAATCAGAGCGTCTTCCTTGCCGAACAGAAATTCCGCAAGTGCCTTGGCAAGCTCGGTCTTCCCAACCCCTGAAGGACCAAGGAAAATGAAGGACCCCACAGGTCTCCTGGGATCTTTCAATCCAGCCTTGGATCGCCGAATCGCCCGGCTTATCGCTTGAATTGGTTCATCCTGTCCAACCAGTCGCTTGTGAATTTCGTCTTCCATGTGAACAAGTCTTTCTTTTTCTTCCATGGCTAAACGAGAAACGGGAATTCCCGTCCAATTCGCAACCACTGATGCTATGTCTTCTTCTGTGACAAGCGGCCGCATCATATCAACTTCCTGCAACCATTCCTCACGTCTATCCTTGTATAATCTTCGATTCTGATCTTCCAAGTCACGCAACCTTGCAGCCTCTTCAAAATCCTGCTGCTTCACTGATATTTCTTTGTTCTCCCGTATGTTCTCAATTTCTTCTTCGAGTTCTTTTAATTCTTTGGGCAAAACTGTTGCCCGGAGCCTGACCTTGCTTGAGGCTTCATCCATTACATCTATTGCTTTATCCGGAAGATATCGATCGGAGATATATCGTTGAGACAGTTTGGCAGCCGCCTCCAGAGCATCATCGGTTATTTCGACCCGGTGATGTTCTTCATATCCTTCCTTGATTCCTTTTAATATCTCTATGGCTGTACTTACTTCAGGCTCATCCACATACACCGGCTGAAAACGCCGCTCAAGGGCAGAGTCTTTCTCAATGTGTTTCCGGTACTCCGTTATGGTGGTAGCCCCAATAGCCTGGAGCTCACCCCTGGCAAGTGCGGGTTTCAATATGTTCGCAGCGTCTATGGCCCCCTCAGCAGCTCCGGCTCCAACCAAGGTGTGCACTTCATCGATAAAAAGAATAATTTCTTTCGACTGAACAATTTCGGAGATAATCTTTTTCAGCCGCTTTTCAAATTCCCCACGGTACTTGGTCCCTGCCACGATTGCCGCAAGATCAAGGCTAACCACCCTTTTTCCTTTCAAAATCTCGTGCACTTCTCCACTTACAATCTTTTGGGCAAGTCCCTCTACAATAGCGGTTTTCCCAACACCCGGCTCACCTATGAGAACAGGGTTGTTTTTTGTCCGGCGGCTGAGTATCTGTATGACACGATCGATTTCTTTTTCACGACCAATGACGGGGTCAAGTTTGCCCTTCCGGCAGAGAAATGTAAGATCCCGGCTGAATTCATCAAGTATAGGAGTTCTGCTTTCCTTTTTTGATGGTGAGGTTGACGAAGCTTGATCGTTTTGAGTGCTTTCGTTCAATATTTGAGAAAGCCTCATGCGTACCGTCTCCAGGTCTATTCCCAAACGCTTAAGAATCTGGGCTCCTACACCCTGGCCTTCGCGCAGTATGCCCAGGAGGATATGCTCGGTACCGACATAATTATGTCCAAGCCGGCGGGTTTCATCCAATGCCAGCTCTAAAACCCTTTTTGCCCTGGAGGTGAACGCTACCTCCGCTGTTCCCTGGTATTCATTGTGCTCTATATATCCTTCCAGCTCATTGCGGACCGTTTCGACCGTCACATCAAGGCTATCGAGTATTTTGGCCGCAATACCCTCTCTTTCACGCAACAAACCCAAGAGAAGATGTTCGGTCCCGATATAGTTGTGTTTAAGTCTAACAGCCTCGTCCTGTGCGAGTATTATTACTTTTCGTGCTCTTTCAGTATAACGTTCAAACATTACAAAGCTCCTCTCCAGAAATCACTCCTAAGAAGTTCATGATTTTAACACACTGACTTCCCAGGGGTTGGTTCTGAACTGACACTCTCTTAATGAGATGTTGTAAATCTATAATATTCAAACCTTGGCGTTTGGTAAATATTCCCTCCTGCCAGGCCAGTGCCCAAAGGGAAAGAAAACCAAGGATATCCTTTTGTGAATAATCGTCTTTTTCAAGAATTTTTTTATACCCTTCAATAATATTCTCTTCCAGTTTGCGGCGGCGGTCAAGTGAATGCACGAGTGAATTACGCACCTGGCGTTCCCATTTCAACAAACCACGCCCCAGGTTTTTTAAGCTGTCGAGCAATGAACGTTCGGTCACACCTAAAGTAAAACGGTTGGTAATATAAAAAACATGCCCTCGGCTTCCCTTTTCAGCGGAGTTTTTTTCGATAAAATATCCTTTGTCCTGGAAAAGTTGCAATAGCGCCGCTTCTCCGTACAAAAAGGATAAAGCAGGCAGGTGTATACGGATTCCAACCCGCATACCAGTTCCGCAGTCAAGGGGATTCGCCGTCAGGTAGCCGAGGTCCGGTTGAAAGGCATATTGAATATGTTTTTCTAGAATATCGTCTAAAAGGTTTGCCCGCCAATACGCTTGGTCTATGCGTAAACCCGGCAGATTGGCAAATATCTTAATATGATCCTGATCATTTACCAGGATTCCCTGTTCCTTTCTGAAAACAAGTGCTGAATGCGATCTATCCTGCAATAGTTTTTCTGAGATCAAACCTTCTGGAACAATCCTCTCAGCTACAGTCCATGTTGACTGATCAATATCCATATAACAATAACCACGCCTGGCGAGCAATCTTTTATGGATATCCTGTATTCGTTTCCGGGTCTCTTCCTCCCATACCCTGGAAGCATAGGATGGAAAAGGAACATCATCCAGGCATCGGCGTAGTATCACCTCAGATGACATGGCTATGGTATCGGTTTTTTTTCCCATAATTTTTCGCAATATTCCGTAACTCATTCTGATAGCGCCGTCTGGATTCTTTCCATTTTTCTCTTCAATTGCTCCGCCTTCTCGTAGTTTTCCTCTGCAAGACATTGTTTGTAGTCTTTGTGAATATTCCTCAGTTCATGTTCTAAAATTCTTTTCCTCGACCAACGTAATGGATACTTACCTTTGTGAATGGTTCCCTTCTGTGAATTGTTGAGTATGGATCTCACTTGATCGATAAAAGTGGCATAACAGCGGGAGCACCCCAAAAACCGGTTCTCCCAAACATCTGCTAAAGTTGTTTGGCAAAAACTGCAGCGAGAGCGATCTATTCTTTTATTTTTTCTATCCAAATAGGGGTCCAGCACGTGGCGTTCCTCAAAAATCTTTTTCCGGCTTGATTATAGATAAAACAAAAAATACGAAGCCGATCCTATTCGAGAAAATCCATCTTTAAAACTTGAATCAACATCTCCTTTAAAATGCTTGACCTGATAAAATGAAAATTCTTTTTATCGCTTTGATCAACAGAACATTGAACATTGTTGAGAGCCGTCACCATAGCCGCCTTCATCAACCTCGCCTCACGTTCGGTGATAAACCCCTCTCTTTCCAACCAGTTTACGATTCCCTCGACATCTGCTTCCTTGAGATCGGTAACCGCTTTTTCAAGAAAAGATACTACCGGTTCCAACCTGTCTATGGGGATACGAATTATCTTGACATATCCACTCCCACCCCTCCTGCTTTCAACGATAAAACCACGAAAAACATTGAACCGGGTCGTTAACACATAGTTTATTTGAGAAGGCGCACAATCAAATTCCTGAGCTATCCTACCCCGCTGTATAACTATAGCCCTGTTTGGCGAATTTTCAATTAACTTAACCAGGTACTTTTCTATTGAATCGCATAGCGAAAACATTCGACTCACCTTCTCGGTTTTGACCTTTACTGACTTTATTATAACGAAAACCGAGACCGTGTCAATCCAAACGGGGACGCAATAAAGGGAACAGGATAACCTCACGGATGGAGGAGGAATCTGTGAGAAGCATAATCAAACGGTCTATACCCACACCCAACCCTCCGGTAGGAGGCATTCCAAATTCCAGTGCTTCGAGATAATCTTCATCGACGAGGTGAGCCTCTTCGTCGCCCGTTTCTCTTTTTTTCAGCTGATCGAGGAAACGGTTTTTTTGTTCAAAGGGATCGTTCAGCTCACTATAAGCATTCCCTATCTCTTCCTTACCTATGAACAATTCGAAGCGTTCCGCTATCAATGGATTTTTTTTCGTAGCTCGGGCAAGCGGCGAAATATCAACTGGATAATCCATCACAAAGGTGGGGTTGACCAAGTGGGGTTGAACATAATTTTCCAGTAACTCATTGATAATTTTTCCCCTGTTCCATTCTTCAGAACAAGGAATCCCTAAGGAGCGAGCTTTCTCTTTCATCGAAACATCGGAATCGTTAAAAATATCAATTCCGCTCGCTTCAGCAATTTCATCACGCAAACTAACCCTTTTCCAAGGAGGTGAACAATCTATCGTCATTCCCTGGTAGGTAATATTTGTTTTCCCTGTAGTTTTATCTATAACATTGACCAACATGTCCTCACATAAATCCATCATGGTCAGGTAATCACCATAAGCCTGGTACAGTTCGAGCATAGTGAACTCAGGATTATGGCGGACAGATATTCCTTCGTTTCGAAAATTCCGATTGATTTCATATACTCTTTCCATTCCACCCACAATAAGACGCTTGAGGAACAGTTCCGGAGCTACCCGTAGAAACAACTCTATGCCCAGGGCATTGTGGTAAGTTTTAAAAGGCCGTGCAAGAGCTCCTCCGGGAATAACCTGCATCATCGGTGTTTCCACTTCAAGAAAATTTCTTTCTTCCAAGTAGTCACGCATGGATTTTAAGACGCTCGAACGCAGCAAAAAAACTTTTCTTACCTCTTCATTCATGATGAGATCCAGGTATCGTCTGCGATAGCGAACTTCAACATCCTTTAAACCATGCCATTTCTCAGGTAAGGGGTTAAGACAAATCGAGAGAAGATCAAAATGCTCCACGGCCACGGTGAGCTCTCCAGCTCTGGTACGGAATACCTTCCCTTCAACTCCTACAAGATCTCCAACGTCAATTTCTTTAAAAAGGTTGAAAGAGCTTTCTCCCAATACATCTTTTTTCACATACATCTGGATTCGACCGGTTCGATCCTGCACATCGGCAAAAATCGCCTTACCGTGGCGTCGAAGCGCCATAACTCTCCCAGCTATGGATACTTTCTTCCCGTTTTCGCTCAACTCTCCTTCGTTTTGTGCCAAATCATCAACGGAATGAGTTGGCCGAAAAGAAGAATTATAGGGATCTTTCCCCTTCGCTTGAATAGAACGAATTCTTGCTTGCTTCTCCTCGCCCTCACCTCCAAGCTGGTTCGAGTAATCGTTCAACGAGCAGCCTCCTCTTCTTTCTTTCGAATATCCACTACCTTGTATCGAACCATGCCGGCCGGCACCTTGAGTTCTACCTCTTCATCTTTGCGTTTTCCCAAAAGTGCCTGAGCTAAGGGCGATTCAAATGATATTTTATAAGCTGAAGGGTTTGCTTCGACAGAATCCACAATGGAATATTCCACCTTTTTTCCATTTCCCAGATTTTCGAGCAGAACTCTCACGCCTAAATGAATCCTCTCCGAATCCCCTGCTTCATTATTAATGATAACTGCTTTGCGTAATTTTTCTTCCAGGACCAGAATGCGGCCTTCTATAAATGCTTGCTCATTTTTCGCTTCTTCG
>SKXZ01000233.1 GCA_007128145.1 Candidatus Nitricultor lacus
GGGTAAGTTGATTAGAAGTTACACATGGAAATAGAGAGCAGAACTCTGAAAGAGTAAATATAAACATACAGGAGGCAACCATGAAAAAAATAAGCGGGCTTATCGTCATTGTCGCCATATTGTCATTGGTGCTTTCTTTTTCTGCAGGAGCAGAAGAGTTTCAGGTAATTCGTTTTCTTAACCAGGAAACAGACCCCACCGTGGTCGGTATTCTCAGGCAGTGGGTAGAGGGATTTACTGAGGAAAACCCCAACACTGATATCATCCTGGAAAGCGCGCCTCCCACGGTTATCATGCATAAGATCTCAACGTATGTTCAAGCAGGAGCACCCCTAGATGTTATTGGCGGTGATTCTGGTTCTACCGCGCGGATGGTAGCCGAAGGCCTGCTTGAACCAATTGATGAGGTTATCGAAGCACTCGGTGGAAGGGACGCCTTTTTACCAGGAAGGCTTCTTGTCTATGACGATACGGTGTATGCAATCAACATGATTCCATCTACACCCGTCCTGCATTACCGCAAGGACCTGTTCGAGGAAGCAGGCCTCGAACCTCCCGATACCTGGGAAGACCTCATGCATGCGGTCAAAACGTTACATTCAGATGAGGTTGCCGGAATCGCCATACCGGGCGGTGAAAATCGTCACTGCACGATTTTCTCCGGTATTTTTCTCTGGCAAAACGGAGGAGACTTTTTTGACCGGGACCTGAACGTGACCATCGACAATGAACGCACCTACGAAGCTCTTGAGTTCTATGCGGAGCTCTTACAGTATGCACCCCCTGATGCCGCTGGTTGGGCTTACCTGGAACCACTGGAAAGCTTTGCTGCCGGCAGAGCGGCCATGGTTCCTTTCTGGAACGGATTGGATCTTCTGTGGCGGCTGAATCCGGACATGATCGAGGAAGACAGGGTTGGAATTGTACTTATGCCCAAAGGAAAAATGAGAGCAACCGAAAGGGGCGGCAGGTTCTTGACCGTTTTTACCACCAGTGAACACAAGGATCTGGCGAAAAATTGGATCGAATATATGTTCCGCCCGGAGAACGCATACCAACTCAACGAACTTCAACCCATGTTTTACCAGCCGGCGACTTATGAGGCCATGGAGCTTTTAATGGAATCCGACGCTCCTAACCTCCAGGCCTATGGACAGTATCTTTTCGATGTTCTGTATCCAGGGGCGGAACACTCTTATATGTCGATATTTCATGCGGGAGGTATTAACCCTGAAACCCTCGAAATAGAAGAAACAGGTATCTTCAATCCATTGGTAAGTGTTCTTCATACCAGTGCGTTGTATGCTCGTGCGGTGCAGAGAGTGGCTTACGAAGGGTGGAGTGCTGAAGACGCCGCCAGAGAAGCTCAGAGGGAACTCGAAGCCCAGGTTGAGGTAGCCAGGGCTGAAATGGGATTATAGATTGACCTTTCACACGTGACGGTGAGCTTCATTCACCGTCACGTGTGATCCAAATTCTGAGAAAGGAGTTCATCATGAAACTCTCAGCAAACACGTTCGTTTACGAAGTTGGGCAAGTTCCTATTGACAAAGCATTGGAGAGTCTCAAGGGCCTGGGGTTCCAGTATATCGACCTGGCCGCGTACCAATCAGCCGATCCGACACTCATGACTCAGGATAAGCGGCGGGAACTCGTGAAGCGTTTCAAGGGGGAGGGTTTTACCAGCTCGCAGCTTCTTCTGGTTCATACTCAGGATATAGCTTCCAGTGATGAGAAAAAGCGGGAAAAAGCCTTGGATTACATGAAAAAGACAACCGAGTTTCAACTCGAACTGGGGGGAAAACAGGTGTTGGTATGCTGGGGCTGCGGAGTAACCGAAAGCACTATTCCCCACGAACAATCATGGATTTATTCCGTGGAGACCATAGGGGAATACGCTTCCTGGTGTGCTGGTGACGGGGTGCTCGTTGGCCTGGAGATGGACCCCCATGTGTATTTTGTGGTCAACAGCATGGAGAGGATGGCGAAAATCCTTGAAGATATCAACCAGCCCAACGTCTACCCCAATGTAGACATCGGACACATGTGCATAACACGTGAATCACCGGTAACATTGTCAAAATTCCGCGGGCGCATACTCCATGTGCACTTGAGTGAAACCGATACCTTTGAGCACACAAACAGCATTCTCGGTACAGGAAGCGCGGATTTTTTCGCTTATCTCAAGATGGTGGAAGCACTTGAAGCGGACAAGACATGCCGGGAAAAGAATGAAATCTTGACCGCCGGCATTGAAATGGGAGAACCGGGAGGAGAGGTGGACGATCCTGATCGCTGGATGAAAGAAAGCCTTGCTTATCTTGATAGAGCCGTCCCGGGTCTTGAGTTGTAAATAAGCTACCGATGAAGCCCGGAACACGTTTTCTCTTGTTGGATACTGGAAGGCACAGGCGGGGGGAGCGCACGTTATGAGCGTTACCATCAGGGATGTGGCAAAAAGGGCCAAGGTGTCTCCTGCAACGGTATCAAACGTGATAAACCACAAGGCTTTCGTCGATCCAGAAATCAGGGAACGCGTTTTACGGGCCATTGATGAGCTGGGCTATCGCCCAAGCCGCCTGGCCCGGGGGTTACGGCGGCCCAGGAAAACTGACTCAAAGCGCTTCATAACCCTTCTTGGTTTATCGATGCCCCACTATTATACCGAAGGCATGCGTGTAATGGCTGAAGCCGTGAAACATCGCGCAGCCGAGCGGGGAGCCCAGGTCATTCAGTATTTCAGCGACAATGACGCGGAAAAACAGGTTGCCCAGGTATCGGAAAAGGTGAGCCGCCGGGTGGACGCGGTTATCTGTTATCCGGTGGATGGGAGGGCAATAGAGCGTGGTGTAGAGGAGTGCGTATTGGCGGGTATCCCCTTTATTTCACTCAACAGGTTTTCCCATGGGGATGTCTATGCCGTGGTGAAGTCAGATGACAGCCAGGCTGGCAATGACCTGGGTATATATCTTGCCTTGGCAGGTGGAAAAAAGAAGCACCGTATTCTTGAGCTCGCAGGAGACGAAGCCGATGATAATTCCCTGCTGCGCGGCGAGGGGTTTCGTTGGGCAATAAAAAACTGGCCCGGCCATGAAATAGTCGCGACACTCTGCCACCGCTGGAGCATGGAGGAGGCAAAGCGGGCGGTTGAGCAGGCAATCGACCGCAACATTCCATTCAATACGATATATTGTCACAACGACGAACTGGCGGAAGGCGCTTTGGCTGCTCTGCAAAAAGCGGGGATGCTCTACCCCGGCGACCATCCTGATCACATAACGCTTCTTGGTGTAGACGGAAACCGGTTCGCCCTGGAAAACATACAGAGCGGATTCATGGACGCCACTTCTGAGCAGCTTTTGTGGGAACAGGGCGAGCTTGCGGTTGATTTCGCGCTTGATTCCCTGGAGGGGAAGCCTCCCCAAGAGACAACAGTCAGCCTTCCCACCCGCCTTGTTGCGCTGGCTAATATGCAAGAAACACCAGATCACTGGGCATACAGACAGAAAATAGGAGAAGACAAAAGCATACCTTCCGCTGGAAATTCCATGGAATCCAACTCATAGCTTTATCCATATCAGTTGTGATGAGAGTGACAGATGATATAATGCTTGGTCGTTGACAGTAAAAAGAGCTCTTGTTATAATGATCTGAATCATTTACTGAAATATATTTCACTATTTTGCTCTCTATTAAATATATTTCTTTTTAAACGATGTTTATATTTTCATCTTAATATCAATATTTCAGCTCCTGAACAACATTATAAAAATTGAAAGACTTTCCATACAACTCTATTATCCATCATTCATTGCTGTTACAAACAGAGAGGGGTGTTCGTTTCTTATGAATGATAAATCCTTTATTGCGGGAAATAAACACGTTTCACGTTCCCGCTCCAGCGCCGTCAGAGGCGGAGCGTTCCGCTTCAGCCGCCGGCGAGACCGCATGACCGGCATCCTGCTTTTTCTTCCCCTGGTAGCCCTTATGGTCATCCTCAGCTTTTACCCGGTCTTTCGGGTGTTCACGCTGAGCTTACAGGAACAGGGGCTTTTTTCTCAGACCTCCCGTTTTGTGGGTATATCGAACTTCATTCGCATCTTCCAGCACGAAGGGTTCTGGCGGGCCTTCAACAACACCCTGGTCTTCTCCTTCGGGGGACTGGCGTTACAGACCCTGCTGGGCCTGGGGATCGCCATGCTCCTCCACGCCCGCTTTCCCCTGCGCAATTCGGTGCGGGGATCACTGCTTTTTTCCTATCTCGTTCCTTATGTAGTGGCCGCGCTTACCTGGCGCTTCATGCTCTCTGATGCCACCGGGGTCTTGAATTACGCCATCCGGCAGATGAACCTGCCCATGCCCGCTTCCTGGTTCGGCTCCCCCCAGTGGGCCATGCCGGGGGTAATTTTCGTCAACACCTGGAAGAATTTCCCCTTTATGGTGCTGGTGTTCCTGGCCACCCTGCAGAGCATCAGCCCGGAGCTCTACCAGGCTTCCGCGGTGGACGGCGCCACCCGCTGGCAGGCATTCCGCTACATCACCTTTCCCGCCCTGGTGCCGGCGCTTTTGATCGTGGGGATGCTGCGCACCATCTGGAACTACAACAACTTCGAAGTGGTGTTTCTCCTCACCCAGGGAGGGCCGCTGGGACGCACGGAGACTTTTCCCTTGCTCATCCACCGCTTCGTCTTCGGGGAGTTCAGCATGGGACGGGGGGCCGCGCTCGCCATTGTGGTGCTCGCCATCCTCTTTGCCATGTCCTTTGTCTATTGGAAACTGTATGAGACCGCCCAGGAACGGCTTTCCTGAGAAAGGAGGACAGAGATGAAAACCTTGCTCCGGCGTATTCATGCTTCCGGTATCAACCTCACCTTCGTTGCCTTCCTGGTGATGGTGGTGTTACTCTTTCCGCTCATCTGGATGACGCTCTCGAGCTTCAAGCCCAACCCGGAATTGTTCACCCGTCCACCCACCATCCTGCCGCGTACCTGGACCATGGAACATTATGTCGAACTTTTCTGGTTCACCAGCTTCCCCCGCTACTTCCTCAACACCTTCCTGGTGGGAGCGGTGGCGGTGGTGATCGGGGTGGGGGTGAGCCTGTGCGGTGTCTACAGCATCAGCCGGTTCAAGTTCATCGGCGCCAAGCAGTTCACTTTCATCATGCTCTTTATTTATATGCTCCCTCCGGTGCTTCTGAGTATTCCCTTTTTCCAGATCTGGTACAGCATGGGAATGCTCAACACCCTCACCTCGCTGATTTTCACCTATCTCACCATCACCGTGCCCTTTGCCATCTGGGTGCTGCGCCCCTATATCGAGAGTATCCCTCGTGAACTGGAGGAAGCTGCCCGGGTGGACGGCTGCACCCAATTCCAGGCTTTTTACCGGGTGATCGTTCCCCAGTCCCTTCCGGGAATCGTGGCTTCCATGATTTTCACCTTTGTGGTGGTGTGGAACGAATACCTCTATGCCCTCATCCTCATCACCGACGAAAATCTGCGCACGGTATCGCTGGGGATCGGGTCGCTCATCCTTGAAACCTCTGTCTACTCCTGGGGGCTGGTCAACGCTGCCGGTGCCATGGCCACCATACCGATTCTTCTGGTCTTCAGCCTGGTCCAGAAGGTGATGGTCACCGGACTTACCGCCGGTGCGGTGAAGGGGTAAGAAAAAGAGAAAGGAGAATACCGTATGGATTCCAGGGAAAGGATTATGAATGCAGTAGAACACAGGGAACCGGACCGGGTTCCTCTGGATCTCAATGGAACCATCGTTACTTCCTTGACCCGAATTGCATACCAACGCTTACGAAATTATCTTGGTTTTGACGAGGACCCTGACCCCGAGATTTCGCATTTTGCCATGGACACGGTGCGAGCCAGGGAAGACATTTTGCGGCATTACCAGATAGATACCCGGGCGGTAGCGATGAGAGAGCCCTTCGGGTTTTCCATGGACTTTCTTCCTGACGGAACCGTATATGATGAATACGGCATACGCTGGCGTAAGGCCGCTTACTATTATGATGTGATCGAACACCCGCTTGCCGGTAAGGAAGCTGCCGACCTTGACAACATTCCCTGGCCTGATGAACACGACTCTGGCCGTTACAGGGGATTGAAAGAAGACGCGAAAAGACTTTATGAGTCGACGGACAAGTGCCTGGTAGCGGATATTCCGGGTCTCGGCCCCTTTGAGGGAGGGTGTTTCCTGCGCGGTCATGCCGAGTTCTGTACCGATTTATATACCGATCCAGGTTTTGCCGAGGCCGTTATGGACAGGGTGACCGACAGTATGATTCTTTTTTGGGGCCACATCCTTGATGAAGTGGGGGAGTATGTGCATATCGTTGCCCAGGGTGATGACGTGGGAATGCAGTGCAACCCTTATATCAGCCCACAGATGTACCGCACATTTGTCAAACCACGTAAAAAAAGACTTTTTGATTTCATACATTCACGCACCAACGCCAAGATTTTTTATCATTCCTGCGGGTCGGTCTATGACTTGATCCCCGATTTTATCGAAGAAGGAGTGGACATACTCAACCCCCTGCAGCGCAGTGCGGCCAAGATGGACATAAAAAAACTGAAGAAAGAGTTCGGATTTGACCTGTGTTTCTGGGGTGGGGGAATAGACGTTCAGCAGCAGCTCCCCTTCCTCTCCCTGCAGGAAATCGAGGACGTGGTCAAAGAAACCATAGATGTCCTGGCTCCGGGGGGCGGGTTTGTGTTTTTCCCCAGCCATAATATCCAGGCGGATGTAACCCCTGAGCGCATCGATCGGGTTTTTCAGACCGTGCTTGAATATGGCAAACACTAACCAAAAAGGAGGTGAAATCGTCTCTTTCTCGGCGAGGTGATTAGACATTCACTAATGAATCAGTAACCCATACAAAAAGGGAGGTTTTTCACAGTGAAATCAAAAGGTATATTCGTAAGCTTGATGGTGTTGGTGGTCGTAGCTTTCTTTTCTCTTTCTGCCGGAGCTCAGGATTTTGCCATTGTCCGTTACCTCAACCAGGAAACAGATCCGGCGGTAGTGGCAGTGCAGCGCGGGTGGGTGGACCGGTTTGTAGAAAAATATCCGAATATTGACATTATTCTTGAGGGAGCACCCAATACCGTTATCAATCAGAAGATCGCAACATATGTCCAAGCTGGTGCGCCCCTGGATGTTATTCACTCGGATGGCGGGTCAGCCGCACGTCTGGCAGCAGAAGGCCTACTGGTTCCTCTCTGTGATGTGGTAGAAGCCTTGGGAGGCAGAGAAACCTTTCCACCGGGAAGGTTGTTAATCTATGATGACGTTGTGTATGCCATCAACCAGGCTCCGGCAAACCCGGTGCTTCATTACCGCAAGGACCTCTTCGAAGAAGCAGGATTGGAACCCCCTGCCACCTGGGATGAACTGCTCCATGCAGCCCAGACACTACACTCGGATGAAATTGCGGGCATTGCCCTGCCGGGTGGTGAAAACAGGGCAACCACTATCTACTCGGGGATCTTCCTCTGGCAAAATGCCGGCCAGTTTTTTGATGAGGATTTGAATGTAACCATCGATAACGAACTCACCCACGAAGCCCTCGCGTTTTATGCACAACTTCTCGAATATTCACCACCGGACGCTGCCGGCTGGGCTTTCACTGAACCCATCGAAAGCTTTTTTGCGGGCCGCTCAGCAATGGTGAATTATTGGCATGGCCTCGATCTCACCTGGAGAGCAAACCCCGACATGATACCGAAAATCGGTGTAGTCAGCATGCCCATGGGGAAAATGCGCGTTACAGAGCAGGGCGGACGCTTTGTGTGCGTATATGCGGGCTCTGAAAATCCCGAGGCCAGTAAAAAGTGGGTGGAATTTATTTTTAATGACGAGAACTCCATAGATATAACCGAGATACAGCCCATGCTGTACCCGCCGCCTACTTATACAGCCATAGAAAACCTGCGTGCTTCGCAAGCCCCCAATATCCAAGCATATGGGCAATATCTTTTCGACGTGGTGTACCCCGAAGCGGAATATGCCTATAACCAGATATTCCATGCAGGAGGTATAAACGCCGAAACACA
>SKXZ01000059.1 GCA_007128145.1 Candidatus Nitricultor lacus
AAGGATTGGGGTTTGGTTATGTCGGCCAGGATCTTTATTATTCAGGGTACAATCTTGGCATGGAAGCGGTAAGGATGTTCGATTTGGGTGAGGGAGACAGGGCATTGGTATGGGGACTTCTCTCACAACCAACTCGTGGATTGCGTACCAAGGGAGCGATCGATGCTTTTGAGGAAGCAGGACTCGATGTCGATTATATTGAAATTTCTTCAGAAGTAAACGCTGATCCGCCGGCTGGAATCCCGGTGATTTCCGGATATGTTGCGGCGAACCCTGACGTGCGGGTGGTTGTAACAGATCACGGTGGGTTGACGGCCACTCAAGAAAGCTACTTTAAAGCTGCCGGTAAGGAACCCGGGGAAATTTTAGGTATAGGGTTTGACCTCACAGCCGCAACTGTAGAATCCATCCGTAACGGCTATACTCATCTGGTTCTTGATCAGCAACCTTACCTGCAGGGATACCTTCCTATACTGCAGATTTGTATGACCAGAAAGTACGGGTTTGCCGGCCTGCATATCGATACCGGTTCAGGTTTTATTCACGCAGATAATGTTGAAGAAGTGGCGGCTTTGGCGGAAGAGGGTATCAGGTAGGTAATTACCTTCTTACTGGTAGCGAGATGGTACAATAGAGAGGACGCCCGCGTGAATATCGAGTTATACGGGCGTCCTCTATAGTATAATAAATAGATTGATACGCTATGATTCCTGGTTTCTCTATTGTTCATGTGTAGAAAAAAACGAAAACAATCCCCAAAAACGATTATGAAATGATAAAATACTATCGGTTTCTTTTTTATTCTTTCATGGTTTTTCTTGAGGAAACAATGGATGGGAGGTGATCGGTTAGGTTTGATAAAAAAGAGAACAGGGTTTTTTTATGTTTCTCATTTTTTTTCATTGAGTCGATTTTTAAAAAATAGTGGGAGGTTTTAATCATGAAAAAGTTCGCTCTACTGGTTGTAGCAGTTTTTCTGATCGTTTTTGCGGTTGGGTCAGCATATGCCGATGAGGGGAAACATTTCGAAGGAATACGGATTCGTTTTTTCGCCGGTGGTCCTCCCGGTTGTCCTTTTGCCTCCGTGGTATTGCGTGGTGCTGAAGCCGCTGAGCGAGATCTTGGACCCACTGTTGAGTATGTTTTTTCTGACTGGGATCCAGAGAAGATGGTAATTCAGTTCCGTGAAGCCGTTGCTGCTCAACCTGACGGAATCGCTATTTATGGTGTGCCGGGTGACGATGCCTTGGCTCCATTGATTGAACAGGCATTTGAACAGGGTACAATCGTTACCTCATTGAATACTTCGCTTCCAGAAGCTGAAGGGAAGTACAAGGGCGCAGGGTTTGGATATGTAGGTGCGGACCTCTACCACGCGGGCTATAATCTCGGTAGAGAAGCTGTAGAGATGTTTGGTCTCGGAGAAGGGGACAAGGCAATGGTGTGGGGCCTTCTTTCGCAACCAACCAGAGGCATGCGTACCCAGGGAGCGATCGACGCGTTTGAGGAAGCAGGCCTTGTAGTAGATTATATCGAGATCTCACCTGAAGTGAATGCCGACCCCCCAGCCGGCATCCCGGTTGTTTCCGGGTATATCGCGGCAAATCCGGATGTGAAAGCCATTGTTACCGATCACGGTGGGCTTACGGCAACACAAGAGAGCTATTTCAAGGCCGCGGGAAGAGAACCGGGTGAAATCCTGGGAATAGGTTTTGACCTTACTGCGGCCACTGTTGAGTCCATCCGCAATGGTTATACTCAACTGGTTCTTGACCAGCAACCTTATTTACAGGGGTATCTGCCAATATTGCAAATCTGCATGACTCACAAATATGGGTTTGCCGGCTTGCACGTCGATACCGGTTCCGGTTTCATACATGAAGGTAACGTGGAAGAATTAGCCCCATTGGCCGAGGAGGGTATAAGATAATTGGCTTCCCCAGGTGAAGTTTTAGTCAAAATGGAGAATGTATGCAAGTCATTTGGGCATGTAAACGTTCTCCGGAATGTGAATTTTGAAATCGGATACAATGAAGTAGTGGGACTGTTGGGAGACAATGGCGCTGGCAAATCAACCCTCATAAAAATCCTAACCGGTGTACATACTTCCGATAAGGGCTCGATTTATTGGAAAGGTAAAAAACTGGTAAACTACTCTGTTGCCAAGGCGCGTGATTTAGGAATTGAAACGGTTTTCCAGGAAAGAGCCTTGTCGGAGCAGCATTCTCTCTGGCGGAACGTTTTTATGGGGAGAGAATCCACTGATAGATGGGGTTTCATTAATGTACAGAAGGAAAAAGAAGAAACACAGCGAATCATGCGTGACTATATGGGGTTTACCTCCAGCGCCTTAACCACCGAAGCCGTAGTGGGCACGATGTCTGGTGGTGAGAAACAGGGAGTGGCCATTGCACGGGCCCTTCATTTTCAAGCCGATCTCATTGTTCTGGACGAGCCAACTACCGGATTGTCACTCTCAGAAACTCGAAAAGTATTGGGTTTCGTGGAGGATATTAAGAAGAGAGGGAAGGCCTGTATTTTTATTACCCACAATATTTATCATGTGTATCCGGTGGCAGAACGCATTGTAGTTCTCGACCGGGGGACGGTTGTCGGACAGTTTGCCAAAGCCGATGTTACCCTTGAAGAATTGGTTGACCGGTTGTATCTTGTAGCTCGAACTGGAAGCTTGAACGGAAAATCGGCAAATTCCTCCTCCTCAGAGAGCGATGAAGGGGAGGGAGGACAAGGACAAGACCGTCAATGTGAAATGCCGTGATTAGTGGAAAAATGTGCCACCCCTGAAAAAGCGGTGGCACATTTTTTTATGTGTACAGTGTTTTTTGCATGGTGAACTAGGGTTTATCTACAGTGATTGTAAATAAGTATTCACTCAAGCGTTTGCAGAAAACGATAGTGAAAATTTAGCTGGAGGAACGGTATGGAATCTAATACTCTCAGGGAATCGAAAACCCAAATAAGTGTATCGGTGGTCTTTTTGGCCATCCTTCTGCTCTTTATCATCGGCAATCCAGCTACCTTTCTTTCTATGCGCATCTACTATTCCTTTATGGTAAGTGTCCCGTTCTTTGCCATAATGGCTCTTTCTCTCACACTTATTGTGATTTGCGGGGAAATAGATTTATCTTTTCCCGCAATCATGGGGTTCAGTGGATTTATATTCACCACGGTTTTCCATTTTTCCGGTAGTGTGGGATTCGCTCTTTTATTGTGTATTTTGGCTGGGCTGGGAGCGGGTCTTCTTAACGGATTGCTTATTGTTAAACTTCAACTTCCTTCCCTCGTTACAACCTTGGGAACCCAGTTTTTCTGGACTGGTGTTACGATGGTTTTGAGTGGAGGGCTGGGAAAAACCCTCGTGCCTACCAGGGAGAGCGTTCTGTATAACATGCTGGTTGGAAGAATTGGAGGCATTATTCCTGTCCAGATATTGTGGATGGTATTTTTTGCTGTAATTTTGTGGGTTGTGCTCAATCGGCATCGTTTTGGAGCTCACATTTATTTTACGGGAGACAACCCTGCAAGCGCCCGGGTTATGGGTGTGAACATTAATCGAGTTAAGACAATCGTTTTTACCCAAATGGGGGCGTTTGCTGCATTCGCGGGAGTACTTTCAAGTCTTGAAGTTGTGTATTTTTGGCCTACCCTGGGTCAAGGATATCTCTTGCGGACAATCGCAGCAGTTTTTTTAGGTGGAACACCGGTGGAAGGTGGAATCGGAACGATCTATGGAACATTCATTGGAGCCCTGATTATCGGGAAGCTTGAAGCTGGTATTATTGCCATGGGGATGCACGGTTTTTGGACCCAGCTTATTTATGGGCTCATTGTAGTAGTCTCAATAGCTATGCATTCAATATTGCGACGCCGTTGAAATAGGAGGGCCCTATCAGGCCCTCCACTGCATGTTTTTCCCTGAATTACTTTCTTACTTTCAAGACAGGCCGGCCTGTAAGCCGAGTTCTGTACCCGTGAGGGCGGTAACCATCTATCTGGAAAACCGGTTACCCGGTTTTTCAAGCGGCCAACCCGAAGGTCAGCGAGCAGCCTCATCCCTTCCTATTTGGCCTTGCTCCAGGTAGGGTTTACCAGGCACAACGGTCACCCGTTGCCCGGTGAGCTCTTACCTCACCTTTTCATCCTTGCCCCCAGGTTGGAGGCGGTTTCCCTTTCTGTGGCACTTTCCCGAGGTTACCCCCGCTGGGTATTACCCAGTACCCTGCTCTGTGGAGCTCGGACTTTCCTCGAGCACAATACATTGCCCGTGGTTACCCGGCCGACCTGCCAGGATCTTCATTATACGCTTCTGTATACAATTTGTAAAAAACTACGAAAGGTAATAAATAAATCTTCCACAATTGGGGCAGCGGTTCACACCCTCATTTTTACGGATGTTTTTCACCTCAGAAGTGGGAAGCGCGAGATGACAACCAGTACAGGTATCATCTTCTAATGACGCTACTGGATCAGGATATTTTGTGGAGAGATCTTCATAAGCGGCAAGTTCCTGAGAGGATAGGGAGTGGGTCAGTTGAGTTCGTTTGTTTTCCAGGGTATAAAGGCTGTCTTCTAATGCTTTTTTCTCTTGTGTTTGGATATCAAGTTGCTTTGTATGTTTTTTCTCGAGATTTCCGAAGAATTCCTCCCCTATTTTCAAATTGTTACTTTCTGTTTCTACTATCTCCATCTGTTGTAAAACGCTGTTTTCAAGAATGTCACGGCTTTTTTCGAATGATTCCATATTTTTCTCCCATTGCGAGAGTTCTTTGGAAGAAGTAATTTCACCGCCGTACAGCTTACGTTTTGAGGAATCCAATTTTTCTTCTATTTCTTTAAGCTCCAGTTCCTTCTCGGCTAAATTGAGTACTTCTTTTTCTCGAGTTTTTCTTAGAGTCTCAATACGATTGCTTTCTCGCCGGAGTGTTTCCTTTACGTTTGCAATATTACTTTCGATCTTTCCAATGCGTTTTTTCAGTTTTAAAATTTCTGAGTCAGTTTTTTGGAGGCTCAATAAAGTCTCTATTAAAGGTTCCACAAGGTACCTCCCATGTATAGCAAAATTCACATTTCATCTTCAAATACCATGTTTATCTTAATTCCCCTTGTATGTGCCATTTGACGAAAGCGATGGAATACTCCTTTCATAGCCGATCGTTCTCCATCGGAATGGGGAATTGGGATAACAGTAATTCCTTGAAAGCGCAGAGCTTCAATCTGGTGATGCGAGAGATCACCCGTTAAAAAAACATCAGCTTTATGTTTTACCACCTCTTTTATAAGGCTCCCACCGCTTCCCGGACAGAGTACTAAGCGGTCCAACTGCATATTTTCCTCAAAGCAAGGTTGATATGGAAGTATCGGGTTGCCCGCAGTTGAAATATATGAGTGTACACGTTGACTCAATTCCGATGGGGTAAGGGGATGAGCAAGGTGCACCAATCTCCCCAGTCCTGTATTCCCTTTGTCAGTTTGTTTGAGATTGTATACATCAATTACCGGTTCTTCGTAAGGATGAATAGCCTTGATGGCTTCAACCAACAAGGGCAAATCTCTTTTGTTTGCAGGAATCTCTAACCGCATTTCTGAAGTTCGTTCCATGATGTTGTGTTGTCCCGAATATGGTCTGCTTCCTTCCAATGGCCGGAAAGTTCCCGTTCCTTCAAGAGAAAAACTGCATTTGTCATATTGACCTATCTTTCCTCCACCAGAAGAAAAAGCTGCATGCATGATTTTGTCCAGGTGTTCATGAGGAACAAAAGTTACAACTTTAAATGTATCATCGGCATTCCAAGCAATTATTGGAGACGGTTTTTCATCGAATCCCATGTGGAGGAGCCATTCGTCTGCTAAACCTCCTACCATTGCGTCGAGATTGGTGTGATGAGCTAATACTGAAATACCTTTTTGATAAAGGTTGAGAAGGAGGTTACTCCAGGGATCATTATAATCCAGGCAGGAAAGAGGTTTCCAAAGGGGAGGATGATGGAGATAGAGAAAATCCGGGTTATGGTCTTCAATTTTTTCCCAAAGCGAGGGATTCAGTTCCAGTGCTCCAAAAACAGTATGTATTTCATCTCGCCGGCCTCGTATTTGCAAGCCGACAGTATCTTGGGGAGAGGCCAGTGCGGGGGGACAAAGTGTATTGAAAAAATCTACGATGGTATCTATTTTTTCCACATTGTGTTCCCTGAGATAGGATGGTGGTGGGTCCACCTGGGATCGAACCAGGGACCGACCGGTTATGAGCCGGTTGCTCTACCCCTGAGCTATGGACCCACGAACATATTTAGACTACCATATTTTTGGATCAGGAATCAAGATGCAACATGATGATTGTGTTTCCTTTTTTAATCTACAGGGGTTCCCGGTTCACGGGTTTTATGCCGTTGTAAGAGTTCACGGCATACATCCAGGAAGGTAAGCCCTTCTTTTTTTAAGAGAACAAGCAAATGATATAGAAGATCAGCTGCCTCCCAGCGAACATTGTCCGTTTTATGATCACTTTCTTCCATGGAAGCCAAAAGAACCTCTGTTGTTTCTTCGGATAATTTACGGAGAACTTTTTGATGGGGAGCCTTAAGAAGGGAGAGGGTGTAAGAAGAGGAATTTCCTTTTAAAGCTCGTTTTTCGATGATTTCGAATAATTCTTGCAGGAAAGCAACCGTCGAATAAGGGGGAGAGTCATCTCCTGGTGGCGAAATCTCCTTCGCATTGATTTTTCGGTGAAAGCAGGAAAAGTGTTCGGTATGACAAGCTACTTCTTTTTGCTCTACCTGAATAAGAAGTGAATCACCATCACAATCGAGAAATATATTAAGAACCCTTTGTGTATGACCACTGGTTTCACCCTTGTGCCAGAGAGCATCTCGGCTTCGGCTATAAAACCAGGTTGTGCCGCTTTCGATAGTACGGCAGAGGGCTTCGCGATTCATGTAGGCGAGCATCAATACTTTTCCACTTACAGCGTCTTGTATAACAGCAGGAATGAGACCTTTCTCATTAAAAGCAACCTTTTGTAAAATATTGTCCATCACTATCAATCATCCATCCTAACAGGTATTCCTCGTTTATGTAAAAATTCTTTTGCCTGTCGAATAGTGAACTGGCCATAGTGGAAAATTGAAGCAACCAGTGCTGCATCAGCCTTACCCTCTCGGAGAACAGCAGCAAGATGTTCGAGGCGCCCGGCTCCACCCGATGCGATAACAGGTATGGATACCCGTTCTGCAATTTTTCGTGTTAGGCTCAAGTCGTAGCCACCTTGTGTACCGTCTGTATCCATGCTGGTGAGAAGGATTTCTCCCGCTCCCAGTTTTTCCACTTGGGAAGCCCACTGAAGAACATCCTTGCCGGTAGGTGTTTTTCCTCCATTTATAAACACTTCCCAATAACTCCGTCTGGTGATACGATCCCATGTTTTTTTTACGTCTATGGCGACTACAATACATTGGCTACCGAATTTATCAGCTAATTCTGTCACCAAGGTAGGACTCAAAACAGCGGCGGTATTTATTGATACTTTGTCTGCACCTGCTTTCAGGAGGTTGGTTACGTGATCCGCAGTATTAATTCCTCCTCCAACCGTAAAGGGAAGGGTAAGTTCGGCAGCCACTTTTTCCGCAACCTCTACCATGGTTTCCCGTTTCTCGTAAGATGCTGTAATATCCAGGAAAACCAGCTCGTCTGCTGCTTCTTCTTCATATTTTTTTGCGAGTTCAACCGGGTTACCAACATCTTTGATGTTTTCAAAATGTATTCCCTTGACAACACGGCCTTCCCGGACGTCAAGGCATGGGATTATCCGTTTCGCAAGCAATGCTCAATCCTCCTTTGTAAATAACCTCTCTCCTAGTACCATAATTACCTCTGGTAAACGCAAAGTACCCGCATACAGCGCTTTGCCGAGTATCACGCCTTCGACTTTGTTCGCCAGGGGGTTCAAATTTTTAATATCTTCAATTGTTGTTATGCCTCCCGCAACTATAACCTTTACTCCGCTTTTATCAAGGAATTCACGCAATGTTGAGATATCAAATCCACGCAAGGTGCCATCTCTCTCTGTGTCTGTGTAGATGAAGTGCTTCACACCCAGACGAGAGAATCCTTTTGCGGCATCCGGAGCGGAATATGCAGTGGTTTGTGTCCACCCTTCGATGGCGACCTTTCCTTTGCGCTGGTCAATGCTTACCGCGATATTCTCCGGAGCGGCCCTGAGTATCTGCTTGAAAACATGAGGTTTCTTAAAAGCTACGCTACCTAAAATAACTCTTTCCACACCGAGGTCAAGGTAGTGAAATACATCCCGGAGAGTCCGTATTCCTCCGCCAACCTCCACGGGCACGGATACGGACTGGACAACATCTTTTATTACCTGGTAATTTTCCGGTTGGCCACTTTTAGCTCCATCGAGATCAACCAAGTGGAGCATGGATGCACCCTGAGTGACCCAACGTGTTGCCACATCAACCGGAGAATTGCTGAAAATACTCTTTTGCTGGTAATCACCTTTTTCCAGTCTGACACATTTTCCACCGAGAATGTCTATAGCTGGGATAGGCTGGATCATTTTTTTGTTACCTCAACCCAGTTTTCCAAAAATTTCATTCCCCAGTGAGAGCTTTTTTCCGGGTGAAACTGAAGTCCCCAGAGATAATCACGGTTAATTATAACGGGAATAGTGACATTGTAATTACATATGCCGATAACGACATCGTGTTCTTCTTTGGGGACAACATAATAAGAATGTGCGAAATAAAAAAAACTTCCGGTCGGGATATCCGAAGTAAGAGTTGATGAACGTAGAAAATGTGTCCGGTTCCAGCCCATGTGCGGAATTTTATTGGTGGGCGGAAGTTTGCGGACTTCACCCTGGAAAAGAGCAAGGCCTTTTGTCCCGGTGGTTTCTTGGCTTTTTTCAAACATAAGTTGTAAGCCAAGACACATCCCGAGAAAAGGTATCCCCTTTTCGGCCGCTTCAAGAAGGGGTGTGATTAATTCTTTCTTTTCTAACTGTTCCATTGCCCGCCCGAATGATCCGACACCGGGCAGTACTACCCCTTTTGCTTTTTTTATCTCTTTTTGGTTGTCAGTAATACGTGGTTTTGCCTTTAGTCGTTCCAGCGCTTTAAATACGCTGTGAAGATTACCTATACCATAATCAACTATAGCGATCATGTTTGTTTCTCCTATAGTGTCCCTTTGGTGGATAAAACGTGTGTTCCCCCGGCAGGCTGAGAGGCATTGCCCAAAGCTTGACCAATAGCTTTAAATAGTGACTCAAGACAGTGGTGAGAATTGTTGCCCCATAACATTATAACATGCAAGGTAATATGAGCATTCATGCACATAGCCCGAAGGAATTCCTCAATCAATGAAACCTCAAAATTACCTACTCTTTCTGTAAGCGCTACGGGCTTATATATGAAGTAGGACCTTCCACTCAAGTCAATAACGGCTTGAGACAGCGCTTCATCCATTGGAATAAGGCTCGATCCGAAACGGAGAACGTTTCCACCCTTTTCAAGGGCTTTTCTGAAACCCATTCCTAATACGATTCCCAGGTCTTCAACGGTGTGGTGACAGTCAACTTCCAGGTCACCCCGAGCTTTTATTGCAAGATCCCAACCTGCAAAAAAGGCCAAACTCTTCACAAGGTGCGGGAAAAAGGGTACAGGTATATCAAGTGATATTTGCCTTGTTCCATCGAGATTTAATGAAAGAGAGATATCCGTTTCCTGTGTTTTTCTTTGGATCGTGCTTTCCCGCAATGCCATATTGATTCACCCCCTAAAATTTTGCCCGACAGCTTCTTCCAATTCCCGGTTAGAAAGAATGATTCCCTTCCATTCCCAGCCAAATAACCCCCGTACCAACAATAAGTAGAGTATGTCATATTCCGGGTCTGCCCATCCTGTAATCCTGATTTTCACTTCCCCATTTACCCGTTCTGGCCTTTCAAACACGAGAATTGAATCCCCGAGATATCTTTCAAGATATGGTTCAATGAGGGCATATTCCATAACATCAAATTCACTATACATCTGGCCGACCCAAAAATCACCCTTACGTGCGAGTTTATTGAGGTCACTTGTATTCCTGTCTTTGAAGGCATTTATAAGTTCTTCTGCTAATTTTTCTGTTGAATCTCGAGTCCACGTAGGGTCTGAGCGAAGATAGGTTAGGCGGAGAGAAGCCAAATTACGATCAGCGTAGGAAGCTGAGTGTTCCAGAACTTCAGTATATACTGTAATGGCCTTTTCGATGTCTCCTTTTCTTTCATAGAGGGAACCTATCTCTAGCTTGATACGGGTAGGGCTTGCTAGATCCGGATATTCTGTAAGAAGGCGCTGATATAATTCTATAGCTTCAGTATATTTTGCTTCTTTGGATCCGTAAAGATGGGCGAGATCCTCCATAGCCATGGGCCGAACTTCATAAATATCTTTTTCAGGCAACAGAAACTCTTCTATGATTATTTTGTATCTTTGCTCTGCTTGATTGTATTGTGCGATGTCTTCTTCAAGCTTGGCTGCCCAGTAAAGATAAAGAGGTACGAGGTGCGAATCTGGAAATGATGCAATAAAATAATTCAGCACCTCGATAGATCGTTCAGGCTCGTTTTCTATACTGTAGAGGGCATACAATATTTCTACAGCTTGAGAAACTCTGTCTTCGTCACGTGACTCAAGGAGGGGAAGAAGTAACTCGATTGATTGTTGATATAATCCTTTTTCCATAAAAAGCTGTGCTTGATCAAGTGGGTCGAGGGCATGGGCAGACAGGTTCACCATAAAAATAATACACACCAGTATCAAACCTATTCCCATAATGTTTTTCATTCTCGTTTCTCCTCCTGGTTACATGAGTATCGTATGTATTATATAGCATATGGGCGGGGAGAAGGGAGTGCAACTCCATTTCCATCATACTTGTTTCACACAACATGTTGTGTTACAATTTCTGGAAAATACAACATGTTGTGGAACAAGAAAAGAAAGAAAAAGAAAGAAAGAGAAAAAGGAAGAGAAAATAAACGTGAGGGAGCTTTGTGTATTGGAACGGTGGGAAAATCCAAAGTAATTTTCAGGGGGTGAAGGTTATGGATTTGAGTACTCTTGCCGATGTGTCCGATATTGAAGCAACACGTGAATTAAGCATGGAAAGTCAAAAGAGGAGCCGTTTCCTCATTGACGAAAGTATTGAATGGGAAGTGACAAACCTATTGCGAGAAATGGGATGGAACGCTAAACGCTGTAGTGAAGTGGGCTTGAATGTCCATTCCACTGAGGAAATATTGACTTTTGCATATAAAGAAAGCCGAATACTTCTAACACGTGAAGGTCAGTTTCTCAACGAGCGGAAATATCCGCATTATTATTATCCCGGTGTCGTCGTATTACCACCCCCTGTGCAGGGTGATAGGGCATTTTTGCGGGCATTAAGTATTTGTTTGTACCTCGTAGGAGATTATCCTGAGAATTACCGTGGGAAAAAAGTAACCATTGCGCCTGATGGTACAGTGAGTTTATTGGGAGGGGAATTCTACCTTTCATAGTGAAATATTAGTATACGGGTTTTAAAAGAGGAGATTTTATAATTTTTTCTTATGCTTGTTAGAACAAGCGGATAGATTCTTCTTCCCCTGAAAAGAAATACATACACCATCGATTTCTTTCCCGGCCTTCTAGTTTACCTCATGGTTTACCTTTAAAGATTTCTGTAAGGATCTTTTACTTACAAGCTTGTGTATCAGCTGTCGTTTCAATTCTCTTCAATCAATTCTCTTTATCTTGACAATACGATTGGGTTATGTTTTTATTGTTCATACTGGTGGGAGAACCCGCTTAAATCAAATATTTGTAGCTATACGGAAACGCAAAGATGGGGGAGAGTAACTTCTCAGGAGGTCTGCAGAGAGCTGGATAATGGTGAGATTCCAGTGTCCTTGGTGAAGTGAATGGGCCCCAGAGCGGCCAGCTGAAAGGATTTCCCAGTAGGCATGGCAGGGGCTTTCCCTTTATAGAAAGTCTGGTATCGGAATAATCCTGTACCAGGGAAACAAGTGAACGGTTGAACCGTTAACGAGAGTGGTACCGCGAGAAAAAGATCCTCGTCTCTTGACGAGGGTCTTTTTTTATGGAGATTTTTTGGAGAAAGGCAGGGAGAATCCATGATATCTACTCGTTATACAAAAGAATTTGGAGGCCGCTTTGTTCCGGAGTCACTGATATATCCCCTGGAAGAGTTGGCAAATGCGTATGCATTTTTTTCTTCTGATAATAAGTTTCAAGGGGAATTTACTGAGTATCTGACAGATTATGCCGGGCGGCCATCTCCTCTTTATTTTGCATCCCGTTTGAGCAAATTAGCAGGTGGAGGTCAAATTTATTTGAAGAGAGAGGACTTGAACCACACGGGATCTCATAAAATTAATAACACCCTTGGCCAGGTTCTTTTGGCAAAAAAAATGGGAAAAACCCGTGTCATCGCCGAAACGGGAGCAGGTCAACATGGGGTAGCCACCGCAACCGCCTGTGCACTTTTCGGTATGGAATGCCGCATCTATATGGGAAGTGTTGACGTAGAGCGTCAACGATTGAATGTATTTCGCATGGAAATGTTGGGAGCCCAGGTGCATAGTGTAGAGGCAGGCAGCCGTACTCTTAAGGACGCCATTAATGAGGCTATGAGAGACTGGGTGGGAAATATTGGCACCACTCACTATGTCATCGGTTCTGTTGTTGGGCCTGAGCCTTACCCACGCATGGTGGGTGATTTTCAATCCGTTATCGGGCGGGAAGCCCGAATCCAGATGCTTGAAAGTTATGGGTCTCTTCCAAAAATCGTTGTGGCTTGCGTAGGAGGAGGAAGTAACGCTATGGGTATATTCCGTAGTTTTCTGGGCGATCCAGAGGTGCAACTTCTTGGGGTAGAAGCTGCCGGTGAGGGTTTAAATAAAGGAAAACATGCTGCGAGTCTGTGTCGTGGAGAAAAAGGAATTCTCCATGGTACATTGACCTATCTCTTGCAGGATGAGGATGGGCAAATTAATGAAACACATTCAGTGGCTGCAGGACTTGACTATCCGGGAGTAGGGCCTGAACACAGTATTCTGTTGGCATCGAAGAGGGCTCAATATACAGCTGTCACAGACCGGGAAGCCCTGGATGCATTTATCCTGCTTTCTCGGCAGGAAGGAATTGTTCCTGCTCTGGAAAGTGCGCATGCTGTGGCCAAGGCAATCGAATTGGCTTCTGAAATGGATGAAAAGGAATCTGTACTTGTTTGCCTGTCCGGAAGAGGAGATAAAGACGTGCAAGAGGTGGCAAACATATTGAAAGGAGGGGGTTTTAATGGATGATGTATTGGGGCGAATCCTTAAAGAGAATACACGCCTGGTATTTCTTCCTTATCTTGTATTTGGGTACCCCGATGTCGATACCTTTAAAGACCTGGTAATGGCGGCTGCAGATGCCGGGGCAGATGGGATTGAAGTGGGCATACCTCACTCAGACCCGATTGCTGATGGACCGGTTATTCAAGCTGCTACACAAAGAGTGCTCGAGCAAGGGATCCGTCCAAGGGATGTTCTTGTGGCAATGGAACCATTTGCTGGAAAACTTCCGCTTGTGGCCATGACATATACAAATATTGTTTACCGCTATGGGGCGCAGAGTTTTGGAAGAGATTTTTCTGGAGCAGGCTTCATGGGCTTGATAGTAGCTGACTGTCCTCTTGAGCATCAGGATATAATTTCGCCGGTTGCAGAAAAACTTTCACTTGTTCAGTTGGCTTCGACGTCAACTCAGGAGGAGCGTCTCAAAAAAATTGGGAAAGCAAGCCAGGGATTCCTTTATCTGGTTTCAGGCCAGGGGATAACAGGGAGAACGAAAGTAGACGAAAGAAGATTAAGCCAGATGGTTGCAGCAGTGCGTGACGTTTCCGGAATAACACAATGTATTGGGTTTGGTGTTGATTCACCTCAGGTTGCGGCTTTTTTAGGTAAAGTAGCTGATGGGGTTATTGTTGGTACCTCTCTTGTGAAATTCATTACCGAACATGCAGGGAAAGCAGACTTGGCAAGAAAATTTTTCTCCTATCTTTCTGAATATCGTTATGCCTTGGATGGCGCTCTGTAGAATTTACTCTATTGTGCTTCATACTCAGGTAGGGAAGAGATGTTGTGAAAAAGCAAATACACATGATACCAGATGATTGGTATGATACAATGAGCAAATAATGATTCTGTGAGAGTGGATTGGGGATTCGCTTTTTCATACCTTATATGGTATCTGAAAGCAGTGAATGCCGTTGAGATTTTGGTTGTTTTTATCTACTCCCTACTTGTTGCATTACAAAGGAGGAGGTCAAAAGAGGTTTCCATGAATTACTTGGTTGAATTACGGAACACATTTCGCTTTATAAGCCGTTATCCACAACTCATAATCCCTGCCTTAGGGCCGGGTTTGCTCGTTGCCTGGGCTATCCAGCTGTCATGGACGGGAAGGTTTTTCTGGGTAAGTCGTTTACTGCAAAGAGGTATATCCTTGGCATTGTTTTTAGGAGGGCTGTTTCTTGCTCTGTTAGTGTTGGGTTTTATTGTAGCGATAGCCTGGGATTACCAGTATCGGGGTGGAATCGATTGGAGACGTGGCATAGCTTTGGTTGCCAGGAATATGTCCCAAACAGCACTGGCAGCAGCTATTTTGGCTTTATTAGTTGGGTTTTTCTCTCTATGGTTTATTTTTACCGGTTTTTTATTTGGATTTCTTCTGATGTTTACCATACCTTCAGTGGTTATAGATGGCGATGATCTGTTTACAGGAATGAAGTCCAGCTTTCAAATGGCGATTGAGAATTTGGCAGAAAATTTTGTTTTCGGCATCATTTCGGTTGTTGTACTCCTTGCTGGATATCTTTTAACTCTGGTTTTTGGTTTTATCCCCGGAGCAGGGCTTGTATTATCAGCAATTCTTCTTGCTGGCGTCCTTACATATCTTTCTATATTCCTGGGTAGATATTATCTTTCACTTACCCGTTATTAGCGGTCATAAGGTAAGGTGAGCAGCATCCCGTCTCTGGCAGCTCTCACATCGATCCCTGTACGATCACTGATTGCATTGGCAATTTCCCAAGGTTTGTGATTCAATATTGTCATACCGAAGTGCGTCAGTACGGCACAACGAGGTCGAATATTGCTTATGATGTCTACTGCATCAGGAACAGTAAGATGAGCAAGCCCCGGAAAACCACCTTTCTCCAACCGAACGGTATTTATTACTAAGATATCGCTTCCGCTATAAGCTTCAATGAGGTCGGCATGATACTGCGTGTCAGTTATAAAGGAAACGATTCCATCCGGAAACGAAAAAAGGAAACCATACGTCTCAACTGGATGGTAATGGCGTATTGGAGTAGTGAAAGAAACACCTTTTACTGTATAGGTGTTTTTTTCCCGAAGAAGATATACCTCTTCCACCGCTTCCCTGAGATAGCTTTGTAAAACCGGTTCCTTTCCCAAAGCGTCAGGAGGAAGAAAAATACAACCCCTCTTGCGAGTTGTACCGTTTGTCATTGCTTCTGCCATTATGTTGAGGTCGTTAGCGTGATCAAGGTGGCGATGAGAGAGAAGAAGGGCGTCAATGGATGAGGGTATCAATCGAGGGCGGCTGGAAAGAGCTTTAACCAATGCACCAGGACCGGGATCCAGGTGAAACGTGGTTTCGCCATATTGAATCCATATTCCTCCAGAAGACCGAAGTTGTCTAGAAACAACCATTCTGGCTCCTGCTGTCCCTAAAAACTTGATATATCCACTCATTTGACCATTATTGTAGCACAAGGTGGCTGGCCTTTCGTAATGCTCCGGTAACGGTGATTGTGATAACCTTTGATAAGTCTATTTCCTTTTCAATTTTAAGATCCCCGCTTTTTGAAACATTAATGGAATGGGAATAAGTGGAGTCGTGGAATTTTTTTATTTGCCAGCTAAAAATGTTCAGCGGATTTTCAACAGAAGTGCAGGTAAAGTTTTGCAAAATTCTGAAATTCACATTTTTTTATCTTTCTCCTCTTGACAGGGGAGCCGCTTTAGAATATTCTTGTTGAACCAATGATGGTGTTTGAGTGAACAAAGGCGTTCGGAGTTGCATGTCCGGACGCCTTTTTTATTGCACTTTTTTCGTAGAGGATATATCGTATAAAGAAAAAATACAACATGTTTTGCCCATTGTAGGGCAGGAGCGCCTAATAAGGGTGTTTGATTCCAATGACGGGAATCGGGCACCCTATTTTTTAATGAATATTCACAGAGGAGGTTAATTATCATGTCTTGTGAGTTTCGTAACAACGAGGATGTAGTCGAATATTGCGAGAAAAATAACGTTCGTTTTATCAGGTTGTGGTTTACAGATGTGCTTGGGTTTTTGAAGAGCTTTGCGATTACCCATGAAGAACTCGAAGGGGCGATGTCGGAGGGCATGGGGTTTGATGGTTCTTCAATCAAGGGATTCGCCAGAATCGATGAAAGCGATATGATAGCTATGCCAGATCCTTCAACGTTCCAAATCCTTCCATGGAGAAGCGGTGAAAATGGAGTTGCCAGAATGTTTTGTGATATACTCAATCCTGATGGTTCTCCTTACGATGGCGATCCGCGATATGTTTTGAAAAAAAACCTGCAGTTGTTGTCTGCTAAGAATCTGACGTACTATCTGGGACCAGAGCTCGAGTTTTTCTATTTTAAAAATGAGCACCAACCAAGCACTTTGGATCGTGGAGGATATTTTGACCTCACTACGTTGGATGCCGCTTCGAATTTACGAAGAGACACTATCCGCACACTTCAAGAGATGGGTATTAAGGTTGAATACAGCCACCATGAGGTAGCACCATCTCAACATGAAATTGACTTAAGATATGCCGAAGGACTGGTTATGGCCGATAACGTAATGACATACAGGATAGTTGTCAAAGAGATTGCACAGCAGTACGGTGTGTATGCGACTTTCATGCCCAAACCGATTATGGGTGAAAACGGATCAGGGATGCATACCCATCAGTCGCTGTTTGCTGGAGAAAAGAACGTCTTTTTTGATCATAATGATGAGTATTATCTCTCTGATATCGCTCGAAAGTACATTGCCGGTATACTTCGCCACGCAGGTGAAATTGCATTGGTTACCAATCAGTGGGTTAATTCCTATAAAAGGTTAATCCCCGGCTTTGAGGCTCCGGTTTACATTTGTTGGGCTCGAAGAAATCGTTCAGCCCTGGTGAGAGTACCGTTATACAAACCGGGAAAGGAAAATGCAACCCGCATAGAGGTTCGAAATCCGGACCCCGCGTGTAATCCTTATCTCGCCTTTTCCGCCATGCTTGCAGCGGGAATGGCAGGAGTGGAAGGAAATTACGAATTGCCTGAGCCGGTGGAAAAAGATGTTTATCATATGACCGACCAGGAACGTGAATCATTAGGCATATCATCATTGCCGGGCAGCCTTAAAGAGGCCATTGATGCAGCCGAAAAAAGTGATCTGTTAAAAAATGCCTTGGGTGACCATATTTTCAAATTTCTGGTTGAAAGTAAAAAAATTGAATGGGATCAATACCGTACTGTTGTTCACCCTTATGAATTGGAAACGTATCTTCCAATTTTGTAAAACGTTAATTATTGAGAGGAGTTATCATGAGAGACCCGTTTCGTATTCCTTCGGGGTGTGCGGTTTCAGGAATACTGAATCTTGACGGCAAGCCTGTGTCAGGTACACATATCATACGCTCTATTGAGGTGATGCATGAGCGCTCGAACGGTTTGGGGGGAGGTTTCGCCGCTTACGGTATATATCCTCGCTATGCCGATCTTTATGCCTTTCATGTATTGTATGATGATCCATTGAGAAAGCAGGATGTGGAAACCATTCTGAAACAAAGATTTTCCGTGGAACACAGCGAGGAGATTCCCTGTCGGAAAACAGATGTCATTAAAGAATGGCCTCTGTTCATGAGGTATTTTCTTCGTTACCTGGGTGAGGAGGAAAATGAGGATGATGAGGTAGTACAAGTAGTTATGGAAGTAAATTCCAGTATCCATGGTGCTTATATAGTTTCCAGCGGTAAAAATATGGGTATATTCAAAGGAGTAGGTTATCCTGAAGATATTGGGCGGTTGTTTCGGTTGGAAGAATACCGGGGCTACTGTTGGATAGCTCATGGCCGTTTTCCTACCAACAGTGTAGGGTGGTGGGGAGGCGCTCATCCCTTTGGATTGCTGTCGTGGTCTGTAGTCCATAACGGGGAGATTTCTTCCTACGGAATCAATCGGCGATACCTTCAAAACTTTGGATATTTGTGCAATTTGCAGACTGATACTGAAGTTATAGCCTACCTCGTGGACTTACTGGTTCGTAAACACCGTGTTCATATCGATTACTTGGGAGCGATCCTTGCAAGTCCTTTTTGGGAACAAATAGAAAGAATGGATGCTCAGAAAAAACATTTTTTTTCTTCAATTCGTACCATATACGGAGGCGCGCTCCTTAATGGCCCATTCAGTATTATCGTGGGTTTTCCCGGTGGTATGTTTGGCATGGTAGATCGTATCAAGTTGCGTCCCATGCTTGCTGCTTGGAAAAATAAAACATTTTTTCTGTCCAGCGAGGAGTGTGCTATTCGTGAGATATCTCCAGATCTTGATCGATTGGTCGCATTGAAGGCAGGAGAGGTCATTTCGGGCAGAGTGGGTGAAAGGAACAACTATGGCCAAAAGCTTGCTGTTTCCGGAGTTTAAGATTGATAGGGATAAGGAACGTTGTATATCCTGCCAGGTATGCGTTCGTCAATGCGCAAATGACGTACACGAGGGCAGTGATAATGAAGATACGGTGTTGAGCCAGGAAGAAAATTGTGTGGGATGTCAACGGTGTGTGAATTTGTGTCCCACGAATGCATTAACGGTGCATAAAAGGGAAGGCGGATTTCGCCCCAACGGAAACTGGAGCGAACAACACCTTCGAGGTATCTACAAGCAGGCCGAAAGCGGAGGTATATTGCTCACTGGTATGGGGTGTGACCGTTCCTATCCAATATACTGGGATCACTTGCTTCTCAATGCAAGCCAGGTAACCAATCCATCCATTGATCCATTACGGGAGCCTATAGAACTTACATCCTACCTGGGACGAAAGGAAGAAAAACTGGACATCGACTGGAGTGGAGAATTTCCCCTGGTACAAACCCGCTTGGCCCCACAGTTAGAACTGAAAGTACCTGTGGTTTTTTCAGCCATGTCATATGGATCAATCAGTTATAATGCTTTTCGCTCGCTGGCAGAGGCGGCCCGTGAAGTAGGAACATTCTGTAACAGTGGGGAGGGAGGTTTGCACCCCGATTTTTACCCCTATGGCGACAATATTGTTGTCCAGGTTGCTTCCGGGCGATTTGGCGTACATCGGGATTACCTTCGTGTAGCGGCAGCAGTGGAAATTAAGATCGGACAGGGAGCAAAGCCCGGTATCGGAGGTCATCTCCCCGGAGAAAAGGTAACAAAGGAAATATCTCGAACCAGGAAGATTCCAGAGGAAAGTGATGCTATTTCACCCGCTCCCCACCACGATATATATTCGATTGAAGATCTTGAACGTCTGGTATTTGCCATTAAAGAAGCAATTAATTATAAAAAACCCGTTGCAGTGAAAATCGCAGCGGTTCACAATGTGGCTGCTATTGCTTCTGGTGTGGTACGTGCAGGAGCAGATATAGTCACAATTGATGGGATTCGGGGAGGGACTGGTGCTGCTCCACAAGTGATACGTGACAATGTGGGTATTCCGATTGAATTGGCTCTTGCCCAAGTTGATGAGAGGTTGCGTTCAGAGGGGATCCGGCATCATTCATCCCTTCTTATAGCAGGAGGTATACGCTCAAGCGCGGATGTGATCAAGGCAATCGCCTTGGGTGCGGACGCAGTGTATGTGGGGACGGCGGCTTTGGTTGGTTTGGGTTGTCACCTCTGTCAGAAATGCTATACGGGAAAATGCAACTGGGGCATAGCAACCCAGGATCCGGTTCTTACCAAGAGACTTAATCCGAATATCGGCAAGAGGCGCCTTGTGAACCTTATCAGGGCGTGGTCTTTTGAGATTAAGGAGATGTTAGGGGGTATGGGTGTGAATGCTATTGAGTCACTCAGGGGGAACCGTGAGCACCTGCGTGCTGTGGGGCTGAGCAAGGAAGAATGTGCTGTTTTAGGTGTGAAGGCCGCCGGGGAGGGTTGGTAGGAGTGAAGAAAATAAGGATACAGGAAGAATTTTGTATTGGATGCCGTTTATGTGAAATAAACTGCCTGGTAAAGCATTCTTATAGCGGAAAGATCATAAAGGCTTTCAGGGAAGAGTCCCCCCGGGCGCTTCCTCGCATCAGGGTGGAAGAGGAAGGGTATCTTTCCTTTGCATTGCAATGTCGCCATTGTGAGGACGCGCCATGTGTGGAAAATTGCATGTCCGGAGCTATGCAAAGAGATAGAGAAACTGGAACAGTATTTTGTGACGAAGAAAGATGCGTCGGATGTTGGATGTGTATTATGAGTTGTCCACTCGGGGTCATTAAAAGAGAACAAAAAACCAGGCGCATTGCGAGTAAGTGTGACCTTTGCGGTGGTGAAGGTGAGCCGGTGTGTGTGGCTCAGTGTCCTAACGAGGCGTTGTTATATGAGTGAGATTATTCAAACAAATTATTTATTGATAGGTTATTCCGTTTCTTCCTGGTTTGCCGCTCAAGCAATCAGAGAAGAGGATGATTCAGGAAGAATCCTGGCTATTACAGAAGATGATAAAGCCTATTCACGTCCCCTGTTGAGTTATGTCCTTGGAAATCGCAGCAAAGATATAGCATATTTTGGTGAGGTGGTTTCTCACAATCCCATAGAAGTCTGGTGGGGGTCTTCTGTGATAAACCTCGATGGTGTGGAGAGATGGGCTGAGCTTTCTGATGGGAGAAAAGTTGAGTTTGAAAGGGCACTCATCGCAACTGGAGCCATACCGGTTTTCCCGCCAATCAGGGGCGCCAGCGGAGAAGGAATCTTTACTTTTACCCACATAGATGACTTGGAACGTATGAGCGCATATATTCACAAGGAGAATATTGAAAATATTCTGGTTTTGGGGGGAGGTTTTATCGGACTCAAGACGTGTGAAGCACTGATAGAACTGGGCTTGAATATACAATTAGTAGAACTTGCTCCCCGGCTTCTGATCAATATGACGGATGAGAAGAGTTCGCGACATTTGGAAAAGGCCCTTATAAAAGAAGGTGTAGATATTATTCTCGAAGACACTGTGGAACACTTTGAACGCGAGGGGCAAAAATTGCGTGGATGTGTTTTGAAAAGTGGACGTTCGATCTCTTGCCGGATGGCTGTAGTGGCAATAGGCGTTCGTCCTAACGTGGCATGGTTGAAAGGTTCTGGTGTGCAGGTAGACCGCGGGATTCTGGTAAACAGGTTTCAGGAAACAAGTTGTCCGGGAGTATTTGCTGCCGGGGATGTAACTGAGACCATGAACATGGTTACCGGTGAACGTTCGGTGACGGCTATTTGGCCGGAAGCGGTGATACAGGGCAAAATTGCCGGGAAAAACATGGCTGGAAAGCGAGACGTGTATCCTGGAAGTCTTCCTTTGAATGCGGTTGAAGTAGGAGAAACAGCTCTCATTTCAGCTGGATTGGTAAATCCCCCTGGCGATGATGATTGTGAAATTCTGGTGTGTGAAAGTGAGGGTTCCTATCAAAAACTGGTTCTCAAGGAAAATCGTATTGTAGGTCTTGTTTTTGTGAAGAACATAGAAAAAGCGGGTATATATATACACTTGTTACGACAGCGTATCTCAATTGACGCTTTTCGAGACAAACTTTTACAGCCGGATTTCGGTATAATCAGTTTGCCTTCAAATTTTCGCAAACATATGGTGGAAGGAGCAGGGATTGAAGTATGATGCGTTTACAATGCAAGGGGAGACACTATAAAGATGTGAATTGCGAGGTAGAGCAACGGTGGGAGGAGGGGGAGCGAAACATTTTTTTAGAGGGAGTGAATGGTCATCGCTACCTTGGCCGGGCACTCAAAGGTGAGGGCTTTATAGATATTCAAGGAGTGCCCGGGGATGACCTGGGAATGTTCGCTGACGGTGTAACAGTGCGGGTACGGGGGAATGCGCAGGATGGTGTGGGAAACACCATGAATGCGGGTAAAATTATTGTTGAAGGTGACGTTCGCGATATCACTGGTCATTCCATGCGCGGAGGAAAAATTTGGGTAGGAGGAAATGCCGGGTATCGTTTGGGTATCCACATGAAATCATTTCAAGATGATTACCCTGTGATCATTGTTGGGGGCAACACCGGAGATTTTCTTGGTGAATACATGGCCGGAGGATTGATTATTGTATTAAACTTGAAGGAAGATGGAGATACTCCTTCAGTGGGTAACTATACAGCTACTGGCATGCACGGCGGAAAAATATTCATTCGAGGAAAAATATCACAAGAGCAGGTGGGGCGGGGGATAGGTCTTGCTCCTCCTGGGGAGAAAGACTTTCTCGAAGTTTCCCGTTATCTTGATGAATACCGGAAAGACCTGGAGATACATCTTCCTTCGTTAGACCCCAATTCCTTTACCAAGCTGTTTCCTCTTACAACGCGGCCGTACGGTCGCTTGTATGCGTATTGATGGGTGTTTTATGGTAAGATAGGAAGCTGCGGGTAAAGGAGAAACAAGTAAAAGGGGGTACAGGCATGGCGGATATCTTGGAAAACATAAGATCCTTGACCAAAAAAGGTAAAGGGAAAATTGTGATGTGTATAGCAGATGGATTGGGGGGTGCTCCTCATCCGGATTATGATGGAAAAACCGAGCTTGAGGTCGCACGTACGCCCAATATGGATGTACTGGCGGGTGCGAGTTCACTAGGTCTTATGAATCCGGTAAATTATGGTGTAACACCCGGCAGTGGTCCAGGCCATATAGCGCTGTTTGGGTATAATCCGGAAACCCTTACTATCGGGAGGGGTGTCCTGGAAGCACTCGGAGTAGGCTTTCACCTCCAAAAAGGGGATGTTGCGGCTAGGGCGAATTTTGCGACACGGGATTCTTCAGGAGTGATTACCGACAGAAGGGCTGGACGAATTTCTACCGAGGATTGCCGCCGCATTGTTGAAAAACTTGCAAGTGCAGTTTCTGAGGTGGATGATGTGAAGATTATTTTGGAACCGGGCATTGAACACCGCTTTGTCATGGTTTTGCGGGGTGAGGGTTTGGGAGACCGGCTAAAGGATACTGATCCACAAAAGGAAGGCCTGCCGCCGAATTCACCAGTTGCTCTTGACGATAGCTCACAAAAAACGGCTAGAATTTTTTCTGCTTTTCTCGACAAAGCTTTGCCTCTTATAGCAGATGAACCTAAAGCGAATGCCCTTCTTTTTCGGGGGTTTGCCGCATCCCCCCAACTTGAAACCTTTCCTGAGCGTTACGGAGTAAAGGCACTGGCCATTGCTTTGTATCCAATGTACAAAGGCATAACACGTCTTTTTGGATTCGATGTGCCTGATATTTCAGGGACACTGGAAGATGAAATTACATATTTGAAGGAGAAATGGAATGAATATGATTTCTTTTTCCTTCATTACAAGGATACGGATAGAGCTGGAGAAGATGGGAATTTCCCCCTCAAGGTAGAATATATCGAAGTTTTCGATGCGGTACTTCCAGAGATTTTATCTTTAAAACCCGATGTCTTGGTGATAACCGGGGATCATTCCACTCCATCTCTTTTAAAAAGCCATTCCTGGCATCCGTCACCGGTTATGCTGTATTCACCGTATGCAGGTTTCGACAGAAGGAAGAGATTTACAGAACGCGAGTGTGCCACGGGTTACCTGGGTACATTTCCCGCAAGAGCCCTCATGAGCCTGCTTTTAGCAAATGCACTCCGTTTGGACAAATACGGAGCATAAAAAACCGCCGGTGAGATACCGGCGGTTTTTTATGCTGTTTTCAGTCGGACATCCCGCGCAAGAAGCTGTTGAAATATCAGCATGACAAATAGGAAAACTGGAACCAATCCCAGGGTAATGTGAAAACCAAAGAATGACCCAATAATTCCTCCCAGCCAGGGAAAAAGAAAGATGCCGAAGC
>SKXZ01000005.1 GCA_007128145.1 Candidatus Nitricultor lacus
CAAAACTTTCTTCACGCAAGAAGGCAAACCACCTTCCTTCAAATGGGTACGAAGGCTCTCAAAACTACCATTACTTCCCGAAAACGCGGTATCCACTACAACGCCTGATTCATCGAAAATCACGATCCAGGTACTGAAATAACCCAGGGTACTGGTTAGAATTTCACACGAACTATGTATTAAGCGGTGAAGGTCGGTTTCATGGACAATCAGCTGGTTGACGTCACGAATAGCCAGCAGGACCTCTTTAAGATATTGTTCCCGCTTTTCTGCTTCTTTTCTTTCGGTGATGTCCTGGACAATCGCTAACATGAGTGTTTTATCTCCGTAACTCTCGATACCTGTCGATATTTGAACCGGGAAAACAGTTCCGTCTTTGCGGCGATGTTCGGCTTCAAGAGTAAACCTTTGTCCCGGTTTCCATTGGTTCCATTGCCGTAGAATATCATCGCTTGACTGGTTAACCAAAGCCTCCGCCTCAGGGTGAAGGTCGAATACAGTCATCTCCGACAGCTCATCCTTTGAATATCCCAACTGGAGGCAAGCTTCCTGGTTCACATCGATAATGCGCCCCTGAAGATCATGCAGGTAAATACCGGTAACAGACTGGTTGAACAACTCATGGTATCTTTGTTCACTCTGCCGTATCTGCTCCCGGGCCAACCTTTCACTCTCCAGATTATTCAGCCAGTGTGTCACTTCACGATCGGTGCCTGTATCGTTTAAAAATTCTTCCGGTTCGATATAGTAAAAGTTCCGGTACAACTGTTCCCCCCAAATGAGAAGTGGATGGGTTAACACCACACCTTTTATAACTGCGGGCTCGAAGCGGCGCCGGTCATACTGGCAGATGGCAAGATAAGTGTGGTGAGGGAAAAAATCCCGGTTTAAGCGGGCTTCGTATTCAATAATACGTTCTGTGCCCTCTATATTTCGGAGGGCCCAGGCCATCTCCCCTGTAACTCGTAGAGCAGGATACCCTTCCTTGATGGCTTTGTCCGTTTCGGCGGTTAAAAGGTCAATCATCTCGCCGGGGTCAAACATCCCTTCCCGGCAGTAGGCATCACGGTAAGTGAGGTAACAAAGCTGTCCCTGGGATTCATAAAGTTGAAGATCAATATTTCTTTTTTGAAAGAGTAGTCTTACACGGTCAACATTGTCTTCATCAACGACGTAGATCACCTTCTCTCCCCTTTCAAGCCCGAGTTTCATAAAAAGGGAGATGACCTTTTCCCACTCCTCGTCTGTCTCGTAAATCAGGGAGAGATGATCATGGGGCTTGAGAGCACGCAGAGTCTCCTCAAGAGTAATCGGCTGGTCATTACCATTCTGAACTGGAGGACTATGTGGCTCTTCTGGAACCATGCTGCTTCCTCTCTTTCAACCCGTGTGCATTAAATAATAAATTAATATTTTATCTTATTTGACAATAGTTCTGCTTTGTTTATTTTTCACCTTAATTACATTACAATAATATCAATAGTGTTTTTTTATTGCAAGGTAAAGCTCCCCCCCATCATCTTATTCCTTATCATGGATTTTCCCCGTGGTATCTTCATGTCTTGTCGGATGGGGAGACTACATATATTTCACCAGATTCCTACCTTTTTGACTGCAAAGAAGTGGCTTCTCCAAATCGAAACCAAATAACTGATGGAATATATGAGCTTTACTACTGTTAGTATATAATATTAGTAATGTAACAATATTTGGAGGTGAATCATAATGTACGCCAGAGTGACGACAAGCCATGATCAGCCGGGAAAGACCGATGAAGGGGTCGATATTTATAGAGACATCATGTCTCTCATTAAAGAAAAAAAAGGGTTCAAAGGAGCGATGCTGCTCAATAACAGTGACACGGGGAAAAGCATTTCTATAACCCTGTGGGATTCAGAAGCTGACATGATCGCGACTGAGACCAGCGGCTGGTGGAAGGACCAGGTAAAAAAGTTCACGAATGTCATGGCCGGACAGCCAACCAAAGAACACTATGAGGTAAGTGTGCATGTGTAACATTGAACCCGGGTTGGGAGTTTTATGTACTCACCGAATGCGGCCCGGCCTCCTCAGCCGCGGCCGCTTTCCGTGATCTGGCGACCCAGGTTCTTTACCAATTGATCGAGGACCTCCGGTAACCCCTCGATGCCCACCTTCATAAATCCCTGTATGATCGCTGACTCTGCTTCTTCCCGTTCCAACCCACGGCTCATAAGATACTGCACAGATTCCTCATCAACAGGACCGATGGCCGCTTCATGTGCTAAATCAGCACCCGGGGCACCGCTAACAGACAATTGCGGAAGGGCGTCCACCACCGCATCCCGGGAAAGCAAAAGCCCACTGCAGGACAAATGGCCTCGGGTTTTATCGGTATCCGCACGGAGCAACCCACGCATTGTTACTATCGCCTCATCGCTTACCGCGGCCCGGGAAACAGATTCGCCCCTGCTTTCTTCGGCCTGGAGATCAATGACCGAACCGATATCAATGAGAGAATGTTCCCTTCCATGAATGATGCTGTTGAAACGCACACGGGCACCCCGTCCTCTCAGAACCGCCCGTGGATTGGTCTGTAAAGACTCAAGCGGCCGAAGCAATATGTAATTACTGATGAAAGAACCACCTTCATCTACCACTATACCGGTCCTCGGACGGACGTGGAATGCTGCTCCCCAGTTATGTACCATGGTGAAGGAAAGTTCGGCATTTTTATGGATGTAAAACTCGGAAACCCCAAGGTGCACACCCTCATCCACTTTTGGCGAAGTACTGCACCCTGTTATTATCTCGGCCCGTGATCCTTCTTCTGCTATCACGATATTATGGACGCGTTGACTTGCCGCGTTTTCAGACATCAATAAACAGGCCTGAATTGGCATTTTCACCTTTTGCCCGCGCTTGATACGCATGAAGTAACCGCCCCTGTGATGAAGTTCGGTCCACGCCGTATATTTATCCGTATCAACTGCTACAGTCTTCCACCAATAGTCCCAGAGCCATTCGTATTTCTTCAGAGCTTCTTCAATCTGCATGACCTCGATCTGGTTGCGGTAAATATCTTTCACCCGGTCATAAAGAACATTTTCACCCTGCTGCAAGTATGAGCCCGATCTCTGCTCTTCTCCCGCCTGGAAACCAGCCAGAAGAGAAGCTTCCTTCAAGCGGGAGGGAATATCAGAAAGATTTTTCAATCGTTTATCTTCCCCGTTACCCATCCCATACCCACCGAGCTCCATATCCGGTCCATAGAGCGCCTGCTTGTCCCGAGCAGCCAGGGCCTGTTTTTTCAGTTCAGCTTTTCGATTATTCATTGACACCGGATACATTGTTCACACCCTTCATAACCATGTATTTCGACTTCCTCAAAGAGATCACGGGGATTCCCGCTGCATGCAATGTGCCCGTCGATCAAAACATACCCTCGATCGGCATTAAGATACTCGAGGATATACCCGGTATGGGTGATGATCAAGCCGGATTTGTGCCGATCCAGCACCTTCTCTTGCTTCAACAATCTGTGCAACGCTCTGCCGATAACCGCGATATTGTCGAGATCAACCCCTGATTCCGGCTCATCGATAAGGGCGAGTTTCGGGTCCTGCACCAAAAGCTGGAGAAACTCGGCACGTTTTACTTCTCCGCCTGAGAAATTGACGTTGAACCTCCTGTCCATCAAGTAACCGCAGTTCATGGTTTGTACCAGTTCATCAACATTCTTTGCACCGTTCCCCGCTTTTTTAACGAGATCGACCAAGGTGGCAAGGGTTAATTCCTGGATTACCGGTGGCCGCTGGGCAGCCACGCCGATTCCCCTACGAGCTCGCTCATGAGTAGGTAAAGCCGTGATGTCTTCCCCTTCGAATATTATCTGTCCGGACTTGATTTCAATGTTACCGGTACCCATAATCGCGTGCAGTAATGTCGTTTTTCCCGAGCCGTTCGGTCCCATCAGGATATGTGTTTCTCCATCTGGAATCTTGAAGGAAATATCGGTGAGAATCGGTTTCCCTTCAGCTATCACATTCACATTCTGCAATTCAAGCACTCTGGGTTCACCTCCTGTATATTTGACATATTACTTCCATTCTGCCGGGCGGTGAATATTTGTTCCCGGAATAACTTCAGGCAACTGGCACTTTTTCAGGGTGGATGTTTTGACGAGCCGGAAGCGGTCGGTATATCGCAAAAGATTAGGAGTAGGTTTACGCATCACGTTCGGTCCAGTACGGCTGAAGGTCGGAATCAAAAAAATATGTTTTCCCCTCTCCTTAACCAGGCGGAAAGCTTCAGAAAGATCGCTGTCATTAGTGACCGCAACCGCCCAATCGTATTTATCAAGCAAAGCGTCATTCACCAGGTGCACGGCCAGATTGACATCAGAACCCTTTTCCTGGGGATGGTATACGTAGACAAAGCGAATTTCCTTTCCATCGTCACTCGTGATGGGTTTCACCAAGGGACGTATCATGGTGTTGACCAGGAAATGTCCGTAATATGCGGTGAGTTCTGGAATCATGAATTGAAGAGCCCTGAGATAGATTTTTTGCCGAAAAGCAGTGCCGGGATTGCCGGGGAATTCCTTAACCTTGGTTGTAAAATACTTGAGAGAGTTTATCTGATAGTGTTTGTTTTTTTCTTGGGGAAGAACTGAGCTCACCATGGCTTTGAGATCAAGCCATTTGAAGGGTGTTCCTTTTAAGAGCCCGTAATAGAGATTAAGGCCGTCAATGTAGACAGATGTTCGCCGTGGGCTGCTCATCTTTCCCCCAAAAAAACACAGGACCGGCTTGCGCCAGTCCCGAGGCCCCCTCGGCCGAACCGGAGGGGGGGATTTACCTGCACATGTATTGAATACCAAAAACTACTCCATGTCAAGATATTGAAAAAAGGGAAGGTCCCCTTTGCTTCCAGAGGTACGATTTCTTAAAAAAATTATTGCGCATTTCCAACAAACCTATCTTCCTCCATGCCTCCGGAATAAATAGCCAGCAATGGGAATGGAAACAAGAATTATGCCGAAACACCATACCAGGGCCATCCAAAGATGATTCCCCACAGGACGGTTTAGCGTCAAGGCTCTGATTGCTTCAATGACATGTGTGAACGGTTGGTTTTCGGCAAACACCCGCAGTGGCGCTGGCATAGTTTCCGTCGGAACAAAAGCCGAGCTTGCGAACGAAAGAGGAAATATAACGAGAAATCCGAGCCATGATACGGACTCTATTGTTTTCGCGAGAAGTCCCATAATAGCCGCTATCCAGGATATAGCTAAGGTAAAGAGTACAATTAAAACTGCGATTACTATCCATTCTAAAGCACTGGCAGTAGGTTGAAACCCTACCAAGATGCCCATGCTGATAAGAATGAATGCCTGTAGCCCATTACGCACCAGATCACCTGTCACATGACCCATCATAACAGCCCAGCTTGCGATGGGTAATGTTTTCAGGCGATCGATTATTCCACGCTGAAGGTCTGTGGCAATGCTGAAAGAAGTGGTCAGTGATCCGAAAGCCAACCCTTGTACCAGAATGCCGGCCATCAGAAAATTCACATACGTTCCGGTATCGACAACTATAGCACCCCCGAACACATACCGGAACAAAAGCATAAACATGATCGGTTGAATGGTCAATCCAAGCAGTTGATCGTAATTTTTATAGATGTGTTTTATGCTGCGCACGATAAGTACCCAGACATCACCCGCCATCCAATACGCTTTCTTGTATACGAGCTGACTGTTCATGCTGCTTCGTTCCTCCCCTCATCTGGCTTGAGTCCGGTGAAATGCATAAATACATCATCGAGTGTCGGCTTACGCAAGGTGAGCGTATCCACTTCGATTCCCGATTCTGCCAGTTGATTCAAAACTCCCTGTATTTCATTCACACCGTTTTCTATGGCCAGGCTAACTGTCTTTTCTGCTGAATTATGGGAGAGATCATTTCCCGTAATAACGGTAACCGCCCTTTCAAAATCATCCTGCCTTTTTATCACCAATTCCAAACGCTCTTTTCCAACCCGGGATTTCAAACGTCCAGGCGTATCTTCAGCGATAATTCTTCCATCATTAATAACGGCAATGGTGTCAGCCAGGAAATCAGCTTCTTCAAGATGCTGGGTCGTCAGCAATACTGTCACTCCATCGTTCAACAGTTTCTTGATCGTTTCCCAAACGTTGAGGCGGCTTCGCGGGTCAAGAGAACTGGTAGGTTCATCAAGGAAAACGATAGGAGGATAAGCGATCAGGCTCGCCGCCAAATCAAGCTTTCGGCGCATTCCACCGGAATAAGTTTTCACCGGTCGCCTTGCTGCTTCAGTTAAATCAAACTTTTTCAACAATTCTTCTGTACGCCTGGTGATAACAGAACGACTCAGATGGTACAGTTTGCCCATCATCAGTAAATTTTCAAGACCGGTGAGATACTCGTCTACATCAGCAAACTGGCCTGTAAGGCCGATACTCCTACGTACCTCCTGTGGTTGAGTCTTGATATCGAAACCATTGACGAATACGTTCCCGTTGTCTGGATGTAATAAAGTACTCAAAATACGAATAATCGTGGTTTTTCCCGCTCCATTGGGTCCAAGCAACGCTAATATATTCCCGCGTCTTACCGTGAGGTCTACCCCTTTCAGTACTTCCAAATTTTTAAATGATTTTTTCAGGTCTTCTATAATAATGGCGTTCTCCTGTGTTGACAGCATTTTTTTCACTCCGTTCTGGCATCAATCATCCTTATTGCCTTAAATACTTTATCCCTTGAATAGCATATATTATATATGCTATAATATTTTTATGCAAGATAAAAAGAGAAAAAAACTTCTTGAAGAACGATCAGCCCTTTTATCCGAATTATCCGGATTGCAGAACCTGCTACACGGTTCCTGGGTAAAGCGATATACAACCTGTGCTCGTTCAGATTGCCATTGTCATACAGGTGAGCGCCATGGCCCGCGCTATTACGTGGTTGTGAACGAAGGAGGTCGTCAGAAACAAAAATATGTCCCGAAATCACAAGTGGAGGCGGCCTTTCGGGGAATTGAGCAGCATAAGTGGCTGCTTGAGATCGTTGAACGGATCACTCATATCAACCTTATTCTGATGCGGATGGAAGCGCTTGAAGAACATCAATGAACCAACCGCTCCATTGTCCAATTGGAGTATAATAGTGTGAAAACTCTCTCTTGGGGGATGATTGACGGATGATGGTATATTTTTTTTACAAAGGAGATCCCCTGCCACTTTGTGGCGGCATCTGAAGAATGGTGAGACGTAAGAGAGGAGTGAGACGTAAGAGGTGAGACGTGATAAAGCAGAGAGCAAGGAAATGTAATAAATCCCGTCATTCCGGCATGTCACTAGCCGGAATCCAGCGACTATCTTATTTAGAAGGAGTTAGCCTGTTTTACATTCTGACTTCTGAATACGGGATCCTGAATACTGCCCCTCTCTCTGGACCCCACTTCATGCCGGGGTGACGCTCTGGTATTGACTGTGAGACCTGAGAAGGGTTTACGACTCACGACTCCCGACTCACTGCATTTAGAAAGGAGTTCCCAAAAGGATGTGAAGCAATGGAAAAATGGTTCACGGGGTACAAGGCTCTTATCATATGTCTACTGTGTATACTGTCCGGTTGGATAATCTCCCTGGAGGTTTTCGCCAGCAGTGCCTCCCCAGCTTCAAGCCTTGCCAACCAGGATCTCCCAGGGCTTGAAGCAAAAACAATCGAGGAAGTCTTATCCCTCCCTGAAAATGAGATTGACCTCGCAACGGCTATACTGCTGCTTGCCAGGGAAACGTACCGTGATTTGTGTCAGACTGCAATTGATATTGAATTCTATCGTAACCTTCTTGATGAAATAGCTCTCGCAGTGCTCGAAAAAATTGGAACCACACAGGACCCCGCAGAAATTATTACGGTGATGAATGAGCATATTTTCCGGGAAATGCAATTCTCTTATATTGGAGGAGAAGAGCTAAAGGCGAAATTTCTC
>SKXZ01000131.1 GCA_007128145.1 Candidatus Nitricultor lacus
ATTCTTAACTTCAAGTATTTTTTTATCGTAATGAACATCGCGCGGAATATAATTTGAAATCGTTACCTTCCCGACCATCATTTTCACCAGTTCATCACGGGTGATCTCCCCCACTCTGCGAGTTCCTATCACTTCTCCATCACGAAACACGGAAACGTAATCACCGATAGTGAATATATCACTCAATATATGACTGATATAAATAACTGTTATCCCCTTTTCCTTCAGGTTTCGGATCAAGGAAAACAGTCTCTTTGCTTCATCTTCACTGACTGCCGCGGTCGGTTCATCCATAATGATCAGATCAGCGTCTATAGCTACAGATTTTACAATTTCGATGACTTGTTTTTCAGCGAAACTCAGAGAACCGACCTTTTTTTTCAGTGAAATATCTGGAGCGAATTCATTGAGCACCTTGAGTGCCCTTTCAGTTTCAGGTCCATGCTGAATCATTCCATAGCGCACCGATTCTCTTCCCAGGGTTAAATTTTCTTCAACGGTTAATTGATTGACAACATTGAGTTCCTGGAAAAGCGTACTGATACCGAGATTCATGGCTTCCCTTATGGATTGGGGATCATAGGGAACTCCTTTGAGGTATATTTCTCCGTCGGTTCTTTCTTCAGCACGGGTGAGTATCTTGATAAATGTAGATTTTCCGGCTCCATTTTCACCGACAACACAATGAACGACACCCTTTTTAATCTCCAGGTCAATACCTTTAAGTGCTTCGACTCCTGGATATCTTTTTGTGAGATTCCGGACACTCAGAAGAATATTCTCCATGATCACCCCTTCTCCTCAAGGGAGGGGAAATGGAATGTATCCCCTCCCTTGGTATCGAAGTTTTTAGAGACCGATTTCCTGGCGCAAATCGATATCAATTCCGAATTCAGTTTCAAGGAACTTCTCGATTTCGTCAATGCTCATATCCCACCCGTTGACCACAAACGATACTACAGCTTCGTTCCGGTCAACGTCATACATATCCCGTTCACCGTCAATAATCTCCAAAAGCATATCAACACATTTTCGTGCGTTTTCCCTCGGACGGAGAGCCAGCGTGGCTTTCATTGATGAAGTAGGATTTGCAACTCTGATGATTTCAGGAGTGGAGCCATCAACACCGGCAAAAATCTCTGTTTGCGCGATGCCATTCTGGGCGCGGCCTCGACCCGCTGCTTCGAATGCCGCAAGGGCCCCTAAAACATTTTCTGCGTTATATCCAAAAACGATGTTTACATCCGGGAATCCCTGCAAAACGTCTTCTGCTGCTCTGTAGGCATCTTCCCGATTACTCTTTCCTCCGTTGAAAACCCACTCCGCATCAGGTGCGACATTCATAACCCCCTGAATAAACGCTTTTGTCCGCTGTTCGTGCGCCCATTCTATAGAGGGATCGCTGATCGTGGCAATTTTAATCGGGGTATCCGAAAAAAATTCCAACGCTTGAGCGGCCACTAATTCACCCATTGCTTCAGAACCCCTGCTCTCCTCGATCATCATCGAAGGATAAAGCACTCTTCCGGAAGACACATTAACAAAAGAAACCACCGGGATTCCTGCTTCCTGGGCAGCCTGTATGGAAACTTCCATAGCTGCCTGATCATATGCCTGGCAAATTATACCATCAACCCCGCGGGCGATAAGGTCTTCCATCGCCGAAGCCTGAACTTCAGGTCTCATTTGACCATCCATGGGGATGTAATCGATTCCCAACTCTCTACAGTATTCTGCCGTAGCCAGTTGATGAGCTTGTTGATACGAATCATGTAATCCCCAGAATACCTGCCCGATAACCAAATTTCTTCCCTCACCGAAAACCGGTCCGGTCATCAGAAATACGAGCAACACAGTAATTATAGAAATCATTACCTTATTATTCATAAATATTTCTCCTTTCTGACGAATTCATGCCGATTGGTTCCTTTCATAACACAAGGCTTACCCATACAACCCTCCCTTCTTCTTTTTAAAAGCATATCTCTTTTCTCTACACAAAGAGAACTGCTTTTTTCCAATTATTGACTGAACACCATGAATGTCATATTCTCCCGGAGTGGATACCGAGACGTGGTATCCGTCCACTGTTTTTCCACTTCGGTTATTCCAACTCCATGGCAGGAACCGTATAAGAAGTTTTCAGCATATATTCTTAATTACTCTATAGAAAATTGAATATCACTCACACCCGCACGATTGACGGATATTCAAGGATACGGGGATAAGGATTTCCTGGATGGGATGGCTATCTTTCTCTTTCTCGATTCTTGCCAAAAGAAGCTTCACAGCTGATTGACCGATTTCTGATTCCACGCTTCGAATAGTTGTCAGGGGAGGTTCAGTGACTTCTGCGAAATCTAAATCGTCAAAAGAAACCAGTGCGATATCACGCGGAACTTTCAGACGATGAGCTCGTATAGCTTTCAATACCCCTAATGCCATGACTGAATTGGCCGCAAAAAGAGCCTGAAATTTCGTATCACTTTTTATGAGATCACTTGTAGCTTCGTAGCCACTCATTATCTGCCAATCTCCATATCTCACCAATTCTTCCCGAAAAAGAATATTTTCTGCTTCCAGGGCTCGTTTATATCCTTCCAGTCTCAATTGACCCGAGGTTTGTCCCAGAGGCCCCGCAATAAAGCTTATACAGCGATGACCATGTTCGATCAGGTGTCGAGTCAAAAGAAAGGCTCCCTGAACATTGTCATGAAGAACTGTATCATATTCGAGTTCAGGTATTTTGTTGTCAATGATTACTACAGGAATTTTGGAAGGTACCAAGGTTTTTTTTAAAAAATCCCTGGTTTCTCCAATAGTGGCAAATATGATCCCATCCACTTTTTTTGACAATAAAAGGTTGAGTGTCTCAATCTCCAGATGCGGGGTATTCCGCGTGGTACTGATAATCAGGCTGTACCCACGCTTACGAAGTGTTTTCTCGATGGCTCTTCCGACCAGTCCAAAAAAAGGATTGGCCATATCCGGAATAATATATCCTATGGTGTTGGTCTTGTTTTTCCGTAAACTACGGGCGACATAATTTGGCCTGTAGCCAAGCTCTTGAATAATTCGCTGGATTTTCATCCGGGTCTTCTCATTAACAAAGTGCTCCTCGTTGATGACCCGTGAAACTGTTTTTGGTGAAACGTTGGCAATTTTCGCGATGTCCCTCAAGGTAGGATACATGAAAGTCCCTCGGGTTTTTTGTATTGTCAACGTTGACAAAATAACATAGCCACTACAGTATTGTCAACGTTGACAATATTTTTAGAGTAGATCTTTTTTCTGTACCCTTTGTTACCAGAGCGCAGAATCATTCTCGCATTAAAAAGCCTCTACTGTCTGAATTGCAAAGCAATACTTCTGTATGCTTTCTTGACAGGGAAACTCGTTAATGATAGCGTTTTAAGCACTTGTGAAAAAGTGAAATAGGAGGAAAAATCTCAAATATGGATGTGAATCAGAGCCAACAATTCAAACATCGTATAGCATTCGGCGTTTGGATCAATGATTTTCGAAACGACCCACTCAAGCATGAAGATTGGCCTTGTGTAGAAATCGATACACAAACACAGAATGATTTCAAAGGTATGATGAAATTCCTCAAAGAAAATGGATTTACTGCTGTGGATATATTTGGATTCTTAGCCAATCACGATTGGCCTGAGAATGTTCACGAGGTGGTAACCGATGAACGAAAGAAAACCGTCCGAAAACTCATAAAAATTGCTCACGAAAATAATCTCAAGGTTATCTATGGGTTAGGCGTGTATAGTTGGGGCTTTGACTCTATTATTAAAAATAATCCCGCTGTTCGGGGAACAAGTCTTCAGGCGATGTGCGGTTCAAAGAAGGAATCACGGCAATACATGAGGAATGTTGTTGACTTTGTCGGTGAAAATTTTGATTTTGACGGGTTCCACCTCGAGGTAGCCGACCAGGGGCGATGTCGATGTAACCTCTGCTCCGGGGAAACGGATGTTTCCTATTTCAACCGGCTCAACCGTGAAACTGCAGAGTATATACGGTCCAGGTGGCCGGCTACATTCCTCCTGGTCAATACCTCAGGATATCTCCCCTGGGGGGATACTATCAACCCTGAAGAATATGCTTCTGTTTATGAATTGGGAAAATGTATAGATGTCATTATAGATGGAGGCAACCACGGTCTCTTCATCGCAGAAGAAGACCGAAAAATGTTCATTGAAAATTTGCCATGCGATTACGGTACATCCGGAGGTTTCTGGGTGTATCCACCACAGAGATGGGACCGCCAGAGATGGTTTCTCCCGAATTTTTATCACACCGCTGGCCACCTCGAAAAACTTTTCATGGACGGGGGGAGAGCTTGTGAAATATATCTCGGACCCCTCCTCAACCCAGGTATGGAATTGACCTTATGGTGCATTGGGAATTACATTCAAGACATCCGGAAAAACCCGACTGCGGTTCTGCACAATGCTATTGAAAAACTATACCGGCCAAAGAACCATACGTATACTTTCAAGTTAGCAGAATTCATCGGTCAGGCCGAGTCGGCTTTTTTCAACAACTGGTCACCCATGCGTCAGCCTGGAATTCCCGAAGAACTATCCGATGGTATCCAATCTCTTTTTGCTTGGTCTGAGACCAAACCAGAACGAGCTACACCAGGAGAGCTTTTTTTGGAGCCGCTTTTTGGAACACATCCGGGATTTCCTTCTTACTTGGTCGTTCATATGACACCCGGAGGAAGAGAGAACTACAAGAAAACACTGCTCTCATTGGTAAAAGGGATTGATGAGATTGCCAATGGTTTTCATGAAAGGGAAAAAGTACATCGAATCAGAACATGTATTGAAAACGTCCTTCATGATATCGAAGCGGTTCGTATTCTTCAAAGTTCGAGTCAAAAGAAACCCTAGCTGCTGGTTATCACTGTTTTATATCGTTGTCGTCACCCGGTAGACTTCTTCAAGGGTGGTAATTCCTTGAACCACCTTTTTGAAAGCGTTTTCACGCAGGGAAGCCATACCCTGTTTTCTGGCATAAGCGGTGATTTCCCGTTCGGCAGCGTTTTGCAGAATAAGTGAGCGCATCTCTTCGTCAGGCAGGAGTGTCTCGCTCACCGATATGCGCCCCCTGTAGCCTGTTTTAGAACAACGCGGACATCCTTTCCCCCGGTATATAACCGCTTCATCCCTATCTTCACCAGTAATTTCCTGTACAATGGAACCTTTTACCTCCATTTCCACCTTGCATGATTCGCAGATTTTGCGAACCAACCGCTGGGCTACTGCACCAACCAGGGCGGATGATATAAGGTATGAAGGGACATCCATCTCCTGTAAGCGCACCATCGCTCCGGCCGCGGTATTAGTGTGCAGCGTGGAAAACACCAAGTGACCGGTGAGAGCAGCATGAATGGCGATCTCAGCAGTCTCACGGTCACGGATCTCACCTATCATGATGACATCAGGGTCCTGGCGCATAATGGAACGCAAGGTGTTTGCAAAGGTCAGTCCTATCTTCGGTTTCACCTGAACCTGGTTTATTCCCTCCAGGCGGTATTCCACAGGATCCTCGATAGTGATGATATTTAAAGTTGGCTTATTGATGAAATTCAAAGCAGAATACAGGGTGGTGGTTTTTCCGCTTCCGGTAGGCCCGGTCAACAAAAGCATACCGTAGGGATGCTGTATTATGCGGTAAAATTTCTCAAGGTCCTCGTGCTCGAAACCCAATCGGTCAAGATCAAGAAGCAGAGTGGATTTATCGAGAATCCTCAACACCATTTTTTCCCCGAAAATCGTGGGAAGGGAGGAAACCCGAAAGTCGATATTCCGGTTGTCCATGGTAACCTGGAAGCGCCCGTCCTGCGGCAATCGGCGTTCAGCTATGTTCATACGGGAAAGAATCTTGATACGTGAGATAAGAGCGGGGTGAATCTTGGCTGTGGTGGTAGCCGAATCCTGCAACACCCCGTCTATGCGGTAACGTATTTTAACGTGTCCCTCCTGCGGCTCTATATGGATATCACTCGCTCCGTCACGAATAGCCTGCAGGATAACCATGTTTACAACCCGTATAATGGGTGCTTCCTCCCCAATGGCTTTGAGCTGGTCAATCTTGATATCTTCGCTCTCATCGAGGTATAAGAGTCCTTCTTCATCTTCTGCTTCCTTGAGCACGTCTTTTACGGACTCACCCACACCATAGTACGAGTTGATAATACGCTCGATCTCTTCGGGAGCGGCGATAACCGGGCGTACCTCTTTTTTTGTCATCAAACGTGTGCGGTCAATCGCCACTACGTCAACCGGGTTAGCCATGGCCAACGTTATGACCCCGGCTTCTTCTCCAACCGGTACCACATGGTGTTGGCGGCAGAATTTTTCCGGTAACCGCACTAATATCTTGGGGTCAATGACATAATTGTCAAGGTCAATAAAGGGGGTGTTAAGCTGATCGGCCAATGCTTCGTATAAGTCATGGTCAGCTATATAGCCCTTATGCAGCAAGGCTTCACCGAGCTTGATATCGTTCTTTTTTTGATATTCAAGAGCTTCCTGCAGCTGCTCTCTGGTGATTTTCCCTCTGGAAAGGAGAATATCCCCCAGTTGTTTTGTATTCAAAGAACGTATTTCATTCGGGGCTATTTCCTTCAAACTTTTTTAGCTCCTTTCTAAATGCAGTGAGTAGGGAGTCGTGAGTAGTGGAAAAAACACCCAAACCCCAACTGCATTTAAGCTCCTCATTCCTCATTCCTCATTCCTCATTCCTCATTCCTCACTTTAATTATCATGGTTCTAGAATCCCTGTTTGTCAAGGCCGGTTATTCTTTCCACCCTCAAGCAATGCGTTTTCCATCACTGTAATCGGTGCTTCTTTATTCGTAAAGAGTTTGAACGCGTATGCTCCCTGGAACAACAACATATCCGTTCCGTCAACAGCAACAATCTTTCTCTTCTGCGCTTCCTTTACCAGTGGCGTCCTGCCTTTCGAATAAACCGTATCCACAACCCAGCGCAACGAAGCCATATTTTCCCATGGGAGCTTAACGAGCTCTCCCGTAAGACCGACAGAAGTAGCGTTTATAACACCTTCTGCTCGGTGTATGAACCGTTCTTTTCCTTCTTGGAAACATTCCCATCTTACTAAGTCAATGTGCATGGCGAATTGATCACGGGCCCAGTCACGGAATCTTTCGGCCCGCTCCCGGCTTCGGTTGACACAGGCGATCCCTATTCCGCTCTTGTCAGAAAGCGCGCTAACAACAGCTTTTGCGGCACCTCCGGCCCCAAGAAGGAAGATCGGTCCTTCCGGTGAGATGCGGTTTCTCTTCAAGAGTTCTCGGAAACCTTGAACATCGGTATTGTACCCGACGGTTGAAAGTTCGTTGAAAACCACGGTGTTCACCGCTCCTACGCGTTTTGCCTCATCCGAGAGATTGTCTATAAACGGTATGGCCGCTTCTTTGTGCGGAATTGTCAGATTTGTTCCCAGCGCTCCAAGCGTCGAGAGTCCCTCCAAGGCCTGTGCGAGACGTTCCGGACGAACATCGAAGGCGAGATATACCGCATCAATATGTAAAAAGCTCAAGGCGGCGTTTTGAAAGTACGGAGAAAGAGAGTGTCTGACTGGATGACCCAAAAGAGCGATAAGCCGGGTTGAAGAACGGATCATGGCTGCGTGGAAGTACGGCGGAACCGCCGTAAAACTATACGTTCCAGGTAGCGGACGAGATAGGTATGAAAGCTCTCCCGCCGGTTCATCGGAATCACGAGAATAGTGAAGCAGCCCAGTCGGTTCCCCCCCCACACGTCCGTGAACACCTGGTCTCCTATCACTGCCACTTGGTGTGGAGAAAGATTCATGGCTTGAAGGGCTTTGCGGAAATTAACGCGCCTCGGCTTTTGGGCCAGCGAAATGGCTGGAATATTTAGTAAGCGTGAAAAATGTTCTACGCGAGCGGTTGTGGAATTTGAAACAATAAAAAAAGCAAAT